>NZ_PGEZ01000002.1:900000-1168938 GCF_002797495.1 Mumia flava | reverse complement strand
CGCCCACGTTCAAGAAGACGTTCGGGTACCACCCGCTCGGCGTCTGGTGCGACAACACGCAAGAGTTCGTGGCCGCCAAGCTGCGCACCGGCGGTGCCTGAACCGCCCTGGGTTTCTTGGAGGCTCCTGACCTTGGAAACGAGGATTGAGCCATGCCGAAGGAGCAGGTGCCCGGGAAGCCGCAGACGCGGCGCTACAGCCCGGATGAGAAGGCAGCAGCGGTCCGGATGGTCCGCACGCTGTGAGCAGAGCTGGGAACCGAGCACGGAACGGTCCAGCGGGTCGCGACCCAGCTGGGCTACGGCGTGGAGTCGGTGCGCCAGTGGGTCAAACAGGCCGACATCGACGAGGGCCACGCACCCGGTGTGACCACGACCGAGGCGCAGCGGATCAAGGAGCTCGAGCAGGAGAACTGCGAGCTGAAGCGGGCCAACGAGATCCTGAAGAGGGCCGCCAGTTTCTTCGGGGCGGAGCTCGACCGCCAACACAAGAAGTAGTCGCCTTCGTCGACGCCAACCGCGACGACGTCGTGGGCGGCAAGAAGCTCGGAGTCGAGTCCATCTGCAGCACCCTGTCCAAGGCAGGGCTGCAGATGGCTCCGAGCACCTACTACGCGGCGAAGAACCGTGAGCCGTCGGCGCGTGAGGTCCGCGACGCCGTGCTGCGGCCGGCGCTACGGAGCCTGTGGGAGGACAACTACCGGGTCTACGGGGCACGGAAGCTGTGGAAGGCCGCCAAGCGCGCCGGCCACGATGTCGGCCGTGACCAAGTCGCCCGGCTGATGCGCGCCGAGGGAATCGAGGGCGCGCGGCGCACCAAACGAGTCCGCACCACCAAGCCGGTCCCGACCGCTGCGCGGCATCCGGACCTGGTGAAGCGGAACTTCGTCGCGACGCCCAGAACTGCCGATCGACCAAGTCGACCGGGCGGGCCGCGGCCGGGTCGGCGATCGTGGTGCGGACCTTCTTGCGCCGCCGCGCGCCCTCCCAGCCCTGCTCGCGGTAGATCCGCTCGATCGTGCACCGGGCCACGTCGTGGCCCTTCGAACGCAGGTGTATCCACATCTTGCGGGCACCGAACCGGACGAACAGTTCTGCCGGGTCCGTTCGGCCTCGATCAACTCCACGATCTCGCCGTCGCGCAGCGCCCGCTTCGACGGCGGCCGGTCGACGGCGTCGTAGTAGGTAGACGGGGCGATCTTGATCCCGTGCTCGGACAGCACGCGACAGATCGGCTCGACCCCGAACTCGTCCTTGTGAACGCGGACGTAGTCGATCAGAACCGGGAGGGGCGGTCGAGCTCCGCCGCGAAGAAAGCCGACGCGCTCTTCAGGATCTCGTTGGCCCGCCGCAACTCGGCGACCTCCTTCTTCAACGCCTTGATCTCGGCGATCTCCTCGGTGGTCTTGCCCGGCCGGGCGCCGCTGTCGACCTCGGCCTGGCGCAGCCACTTGCGCAGCGACTCCGGTGAGGTGATGCCCAGCTTCGCCGCGACCGACCTGATCGCCGCGTACTCCGACTCGTACTCGGCGCGCGACTCGATCACCAGCCGCACCGCTCGCTCCTGCAGCTCACGCGGATACTTCGACGGACGTGCCATAGGAATCATCCTTCCAACGAAAGGACTCTCCGAACACGCCGGGGCGACTCAGTCCGGTCCTGCCTCGCCTGCTCGCCGAGCTGCAGGTGGCGCGGATCGGCCCGGGTCGGCCCCGCTGCCGGCCCGCCGCGGTGCTGGGCGACAAGGCCTACTCCAGCCGCGGCAACCGGGCCCTGCTGCGCCGTCGCAAGATCGGTGCGGTGATCCCCGTCCCGGCCGACCAAGCCGGCCACCGCCGACGCAGAGGTTCGGCCGGCGGACGTCCCCCGGCCTTCGACGCCGAGGCGTACAAGGGCCGCAACGTGGTCGAACGCTCCTTCAACAACGTCAAGCAGTGGCGCGGCCTGGCCACCCGCTACGACAAGCTCGCCATCGTCTACCGCGGCGCAGCCGTCCTCCGCGCAATCGTCCTCTGGCTACGCCAATAAGGAGACACGCCCTAGTCGCCATGCCACCGAACCCAGCTCCGCGGCCCCGCTCGACCGTTACTTCCGCGCCGTCCTCCACGGAAGGACGGTGGAGGCCGGCCAAATCGTCACCGCCCCTCGACGATGGGATCGGCGAGGGGGCCAGTGTCGTTTGCCTCGCGCACGGCGATGTCCGGCCGCCGCCGCCCACCAACACGTCGGCCGTCGTGCTGGCGCTCTACGAGCCCGCACCGGCATCTGGTATAGAGGCTCCGCCTCCAGAACTGGTACGGCGACGAATCGTCCGGATGGTTGCTCTCCTGGCATCGGCACGGCATTGACTCGGGATCATTGCTCGTACCTGCGGTGGACACATTCGTGCAGGCGTGTCCCGGGGTCCGACGTCCGGGATGGTCGACTTGGGGACCAACCCAGACTTTCTCCTGCATGTGTCGGAGTCCGGGACTACCGTGCTGAGCGTTTGCAAAGTCAGTTCTGAAGGGTGCGGTCATGGCAAAACGCGGCTTCTTCGCCGAGATTAACTATCAGGCTCAGCAGGCGGAGAAGCGCCGCCGCCAGCAGGAAGCGCAGGCAGTTCGCGCTCACAACGCCGCTGTCCGCGAGCACGAGCGTGCCGTTAAGGCCTCCGAGCGAGCTCGCGCAGCCGCGGCACGAGCCTCCGAGGCGGAGCGTAAGGCTGCCGCGAAGGAAGCCGCTCGCATCCACCTCGAAGCACGAACGGCCGAGGTCAAGGCGCTGAACGCCGAACTTGCCGCCTCCTACGATGAGATCGACGGGCTCCTCGCCTCGACCCTGGAGACCGACGATTACGTCGACCTGGAGGCACTCAAGGTGGCCGCAGAGCACCCACCGTTCGACCCCGGCAGTCTCGGAACCCCTGTCGCGTCCGTCCCCGAGCTCTTGTACCCGGCGCAGCCCGCGTACGTCGAGCCACCCGCACCAAGAGGCCTCTCGAGCACGTTCGGAGGCAAGAAGAAGCACGCAGACGCCGTCGCCGCAGCCCAAGCTGAGCACCAGCGAGCTGTTGCTGTCTGGCACGACAACAACAAGAAGCTCTACGAGCACCACGTCGCGGCGATGGCGAAGCGTGAGCAGGACGAGGCTGCGCGACTCGTGAGGCTAGCTGAGACACAAGCCGTCTACCAGCGCGAATGCGCCGAGCGTGAAGCCGATGCTGCTGCGAAGAACGAGGAGCTGACGAAGTTCATCAACGACCTCGCGTTCGACGTTGAGTACGCCATCGAGGACTACGTCGGTATCGTCCTGGCGAACTCCGTCTATCCCGACGTGTTCCCGGTCGAGCACGAGCACAAGTTCGACCTCGCCGCGCGCGAACTGACCTTGAGGGTCGACATCCCCGAGCCGTCGGCCGTGCCGTCGGTCAAGGAGTACAGATACGTGAAGGCGAAGGATGCGATCACATCCAGCCAGCTCGCTGCCAAAGCGCAAAAGGATCGTTACAGCGCTGCCGTCCACCAGGTCGCCGTTCGGACGATGCACGAGGTGTTCGAGGCGGACCGAGCCGGAAAGATCCACTCCATCGCCTTGACCGTCGGCACCAACACCATCGCCCCGGCCACCGGGCAGCCAGAGTACGTTCCGCTCGCGGTGGTCGCCGCCGATCGGGAGACATTCAACTCCTTCGACCTCGCCAACGTCGTCCCGATGGCCACCCTTGACCACCTCGGTGCTGCAGTGTCGAAGTCGCCGTTCGACCTGATTCCGGCAGACACCAGTCGCGGCGTTCGACAGCGAGGCCAGTGATGCGGTTCAACCCACCACCCGGCTGGCCGCAGCCACCCGCCGGCTGGGTTCCACCGCCAGACTGGAAGCCTGATCCAGCCTGGCCGCAGATGCCCGAAGGGTGGCAACTGTGGCTCCCTGAGCAGGAAACCGCTCCGACCGTTCCCGACCCGGAACCGGCGGATCATGACGCGCATTCCTCGGACCCGGGAACGGCGCAGGTTCCGACCCAGGCGACTGAGCCTGTGCCCTTGGTTGAGCCAACGATTCCCAACCCGTCGCAGCAGGCACCCGCCACTGGGGCAGCCGCGACGCAGTCTCCGCTTCGCTCGAGAGCACCCGCCGCGGACAGCAGCACCCTTCTGCGCCGCATCGCAGACCTCGAGGCTGCGCTCGCCCAGTCCGGTGGCAGCGAGGTCGTCGAGCTCGCCGACCAGCGCGTCCTTCAAGACGTCGGAATTTATCGCTACCACCACCCGCTTGAGGATGCGGCCGCGTACAAGGATCGGCTGACCGACATTAACAACGGAATCGACGCCTTGGTGAGGGCCAACGAGGCCATCCTTGCTGCTGAGCTGTTCACGTTCGATGGGTCACTGGCGAAGGGTCGCAAGATGATTGGCGACCTATCGAAGCTCATGCTCCGCGCGTACAACGCCGAGGCAGACAACTGCGTCCGGTCACTTCGCAATGGCAATATCTCCACCGCGAAGCAGCGGCTCGAGAAGGCGATGAAGTCCATCGAAAAGCTTGGCGTCATCATGGAAATGCGCATCAACCCCGACTACCACCAGCTGCGCGTGGAGGAACTCGAACTCACCGCGGACTATCAGATGAAGGTCCAGGAGGAGAAGGAGAAGGCCCGCGAGGAGCGCGAGCTTCTCCGGGAACAACGCAAGGCCGAGAAGGAACTCGCCGCCGAGCGGGAGCGCCTGGAGAAGGAGAAGTCGCACTACGAGGGCGTCCTGCTGCAGCTTCGCGCTAATGGTGACGACGAGGCTGCGGACGAGCTCGCTGCCCGTCTGACCCAGATCGACGAGGCCATCGAGGCCAATGACTATCGGACGGCAAACATCCGTGCCGGGTACATCTACGTCATCTCGAACATCGGTGCCCTGGGCCCAAACATCGTCAAGATTGGCATGACCCGACGCCTCGAACCCCGCGACCGCGTCCGAGAGCTTGGGGACGCATCGGTGCCGTTCCTTTACGACACCCATGCCCTGTTCTTTTCGGACGACGCGGTCACTCTCGAGAACGAACTCCACAAGGCGTTTTCGGATCGACGAGTCAACCGGGTGAACGAGCGCCGCGAGTTCTTCTTCGCTACCCCCGCAGAGGTACGCAGTCTGCTAATGCAGAAGGTCGGGGGGCTCCTAGAGTTCAACGAGACTCCCGAGGCGCCTGAGTACTACCAGTCTAGGAACCGCTGGCCGACCAACAATTGACTGCCCGCTCGGCCCTACTTTGAACCGGACTGACGACTCCGGAGACTAACCGAGGACCTTGGCCTTCGCGTTGTCCATCCCGGGCCGAGCTTGGTGAGCCGGGCCGGTGATTCGGTCGGGCGAATCACGGGAGCTTCAGCGTGCGACCGCGGCCGGGTGCGCGGAGCATGGTGATCTCGGTGCGGCGGTTGAGATCCCCGCCGACGGTGTCGAGGAACTCGCCCTCATGCTCGCCTGCTGCGGTCGGAGTCACCGAGAACACTGCGGCCCGCATCAGGCGCGCGCATCACTGCGCTCGCTGTCCTAGAGTCTCCGCGTGGGGATCAACGTGCACCGAGCTGATCAGCCGGAGGCACTCGCACGCGCGTTCGCCTCGCTGTTGCGCGAAGCGCCCGCCGACGTCTTCACTCCCGAGGTCGTGGTCGTGCCGGCGCGTGGCATCGAGCGATGGTTGGCGCAACGGCTTTCCCACGCGCTCGGGACAACGGTCGGCGATGACGGTGTCTGCGCGGGCCTGCAGATCATGGCGCCGCAGTCGCTGATCAGCATGCTGCTCGGTCGTGAGCGCGACGATCCGTGGCAGGCGGACCGGTTGGTGTGGCCCACGCTCGAGGCGATCGGTGAGCTCACCGGATCGCGTCACTTCGAAGCGCTCACGCATCACCTCGGCGCAGGCCCAGAGATCGTCGAGGACCCGAGGGCCGAGTGGGAGCGCAAGGCTCGTCAGTCGCGCCGCTACGCCGTCGCGCGCCGCATCGCCGGGCTGTTCGCCTCGTACGCCCGAGAACGCCCTAGTCTCCTGGCCGACTGGGAGGCCGGTGTCCACTCCGACGCCGCGGGCGGCACTCTGCCCGACGACTTCCTGTGGCAGCCGATCCTGTGGCGGCGCACCGTCGACCTCGTACGCGCGCAGCACGACCTGGCCGAGTCGGTCATCGAACGTCACCAGCGCGTGGCCGACGAGCTGTCGTCAGGTTCCAGGGACCTCGACCTTCCGCCGCGGCTGTCGTTCTTCGGCTACACCCGCCTGGCCGCCTCGGACCGTGAGCTGCTGGTCGCCCTGGGCGCCCGACGCGACATCCACCTCTGGCTGCCTCACCCGTCGCCGCAGCTGTGGACCGACCTCGCCGGCAAGACCTCCCTCGGGGCGCGGGCGGACGACCGTACGGCGCGCGAGGCGAAGCACCCGCTGCTGGCCACGCTCGGGCGGGACGTCCGCGAGCTCCAGGCGGTCCTGAGCACACCCGGCGTCACCATCGAGGAGCCCCTCGACCCGACGCCGGTGCAGAGGACGGATCGTCTCGCACTCCTGCAAGCCGACATCCGCGCCAACCGCGCCCCCGACAGCACGCGGACCACCACGGCCGACGACCTCTCGATCCAGGTGCATGCAGCGCACGGCCCGGCACGCCAGGTCGAGGTCCTCCGGGAGGTCCTCACGTGGCTCCTCGCCGAGGGCCAGGGCACGCTGCAGCCACGGGACATCCTCGTGATGTGCCCGGACATCGAGACGTTCGCGCCCCTCATCCAGGCCACGTTCGGACTCACCCTGGTCCCCACCGCCGGCCGGAGCGCGGACCCGTACCACCCCGGTCAGCAGCTGCGGGTCCAGCTCGCCGACCGTGCGCTCGGTGCGACGAACCCGCTCATCGACCTGGCCCACCGCGTCGTCAGGGTGGTCGCCGGGCGGATGACGGTGTCCGAGGTGCTCGACCTCGCGAGCCACGAGGCGGTGCGGGCGCGGTTCGGATTCGACGAGGAGCGCCTGGCACGGGTCAGTCGGTGGGTCGCCGACGCCGGCGTGCGCTGGGGGTACGACGCGGGTCACCGCGCCGAGTACCAGCTGGCCGACCTCGACGCGAACACGTGGACGCGCGGCATGGACCGGATCGCCCTCGGTGTCGCCGTCGCCGCCGACAGCGATGCTCCGTCATCAGCGCGGGTCCCGGTCGACGACATCGGCAGTCGCGACATCGAGGTCGTCGGCCACGTCCTGGAGCTGATGGAGCGGCTCAAGCGCGCCGCCGACACCGTACGCGGCACCCTGTCGGTGCGTGAGTGGATGCGATGGCTGCAGGACACCATCGAGGCTCTGGCCGACACGCCCCCGGACGAGCGGTGGCAGTTCGCTCAGCTGGCCCGCGACCTCGACGCGATCGGCGACGCAGCAGGCGAGGGGGCGACGCTGCGGCTCAACGACATCCGGGTGCTCCTCGATCAGCGGTGGGGCGCGCGGGCCACCCGCGCGAACTTCCGCAGCGGAGCGATCACGGTGTGCACGATGGTCCCGATGCGGTCGGTGCCGCACAAGGCCGTGGTGGTGCTCGGTGTCGACGACGGCGTCTACCCGCGCTCGCCCGTGGTCGACGGGGACGACGTGATCGCGCGAAGTCCCCGGGTCGGCGAGCGCGACCTGCGCAGCGAGGACCGTCAGCTCCTGCTCGACGCCGTGATGGCGGCCGGCGAGTCCTTCGTGGCGATCTACTCCGGCTTCGACGAGCACAACGGCAACCGCCGCCCGCCCGCCGTACCGCTGCAAGAGCTGATCGCGGCAGCATCCCGTACGGCGACGACGCCGGACGACCCGCCGGACGGCTCAGGCGATCCGAGCTTCGTCCGGCACCACCCGTTGCAGGCCTTCGACGAACGCAACTTCCGGCCGGACGGTCCCGTACCGGGTGGCACGTTCGACACCGCCGCCCTCGCGGGAGCCGAGGCGCTGCGAGTCTTCCGTACGGATCCGCCTGCTCCGACGGTCTTCCTCGACCAGCCCCTTCCCGTACGGCCGACCTCCGCTGTCACGGTGGAGGAGCTGGTGGCGTTCCTGCAGAATCCTGCGCGCGAGTTCCTGCGGCACCGCCTCGACGTGACGGTGCCGCGTGAGGTGGACGAGACGAACGACTCGCTGCCGATCGCGCTCGACGGGCTCGAGCAGTGGGACATCGGGGAGCGGGTGCTGCACGAGGTGCTCGACGGGATGCCGCTCGAGGACGCGCTCGACCGTGAGGCCGTCCGCGGAACCCTCCCGCCGGGCGCGCTGGGCCAGGCCGCACGCGCCGACATCGCCGCCCGGGTGACGGCGATCGCCGCCGACCGGGGGAGTGACCAGCCGCGTTCGGTGGACATCCGGCTCGACCTGCCGACGCCCGAGGGCGGCGAGGTCGTACGGATGACCGGCGTGGTCGGCGCCATTCATGACAACACCGCTCGGGACGACACGGTGTGGGTCCGCACGTACTCCACGATCAGCGCGAAGCACGTCGCCGCAGCGTGGGTCCGCCTCCTGGCGCTCGCCGTGGCCGAACCCGCCCGCGAGCATCGCGCCGAGCTGATCGGCAAGAGGGGAGGCCTCCGACTGGCGTCACCCAGCCCGGCGGACGCCCAGGCACTGCTCGCCGATCTCGTGCAGGCCCGGCAGTCCGGCCTGCGGTTCCCGATGGGCATCGCCCCCAAGACCGCCAGCGCGTACGCCGCCGCGTACCGCAGGACCCGTCCCGGCGACCCGTACGGCGTGCCGGAGGCGCTCGAACGGGCACGCGGGAGCTGGGAGGGCAACCAGCGGATTCCCGGAGAGAACGACGACCCGTGGTGGCGTCTCGTCCTCGGCCCGCAGTCGCGCGTCGAGGAGCTCAACCGGCTCCGCGGCCTCGAGTACTTCGGGCCGCGCGTCTGGAACCCCATCCACGAGCACGGGGGTGAGGCATGACCGACGCGATGACCAGCTTCGACATCACCGCGCCGCTCCCGTCGGGGACCACGCTCATCGAGGCGAGCGCCGGCACCGGCAAGACGTGGACGCTGTCGGCGCTCGTCGTCCGGTACGTCGCGGAGCAAGGTCGGCCCCTCGCCGAGCTGCTGATCGTCACCTTCAGCCGGGCCGCCAGCCAGGAGCTGCGTGAACGTGTCCGGGCTCGGATGGCCGACGCCCTCGCCACCCTGCGGGGTGAGGAGGCCACCGACGACGTCCTGATCAGCCACCTGCGCAACTGCTCCGCCGACGAGCTCGCGCTGCGGATCGATCGGCTCGCCACGGCCGTGGCGGACTTCGACACCGCGACGATCGCGACCATCCACCAGTTCTGCCACTTCGTGCTGAAGGGCCTGGGCGTGGCCGGCGACTCCGACTCGTACGCCACGTTGGCCGACGACCTGACCGAGCTGCAGGCCGACGTCGTCGACGACCTCTACCTGGCCGACCACGCGACGAGCGCGACGATCGCCTACGCGCAGGCCAAGAGCGACGCCCGGATCGCGCTCGACAACCCCGGCGCGGTGCTGTCGCCCACCGACGCGACCGGGCCGGTCGCAGCACGGCTGGCGTTCATCGAGAAGGCGCGCGCCGAGGTCACGCGGCGCAAGCGCCGGGCGGCTCTGCTGGGCTACGACGACCTCCTCAGCGAGCTCGCCGACGCGTTGGAGCCCGACGACAGCCCGGCGCGGCGGCGGATGCGTGAGCGCTGGTCGGTGGTGCTGGTCGACGAGTTCCAGGACACCGATCCGGTGCAGTGGCAGGTGTTCTCGCGTGCGTTCGGGTCTCGACAGGCTCGACCAGCGGAGGGTGAACAGGCTCGACCAGCGGAGGGCGAACAGGCTCAACCACCGGGCGGCGAAAAGACCCTCGTGCTGATCGGCGATCCGAAGCAGGCGATCTACGCGTTCCGTGGCGGCGACGTCGCCACGTACCTGCTGGCCGCGCAGACGGCGACGACGCGGACGTCGCTGCCCACCAACTACCGCAGCGACGCGCCGCTGGTGGACGCGCTGCAGCGGCTGATGGCGAACGTGCAGCTGTCGCCGGGCATCGTCGCGCACCCGATCACCGCCGAGAGGACAGCACACCGCCTGCAGGGGGCGCCGGACAACAGCCCGCTCCGGCTGCGGGCGATGCTCAGCGAGAGGCCGATCGCGATCGGGCGGGTACGCGAGCGCGTCTACGCCGACGCCGCGGCCGACATCGCGCGGCTGCTCACCTCGGACGCCACGTTCGACGGCGCGCCGGTCCGGCCGCAGCACATCGCGGTCCTCGCGCACGCCAACCGGGACCTGCACGGCATGCGCGCCGCGCTGCGCAAGCACGGGATCCCGTCCGTGCTGGTCTCCAGCGAGTCCGTCCTGCGTACGACCGCCGCCGAGTGGTGGCTGCACCTGATGATGGCGCTGGAGCAGCCGCACCGCCCCGAGCGCCTGCGTCTCGCGGCGCTCACGCCGTTCCTCGGGTGGACGCCCGAGCAGCTGGATGCCGAGGGCGAGCAGAGCACGGAGTCGATCTCGGCGCACGTACGTTCGCTGGTCGGGGCGTTCCACCGTGGCGCGATCGCGGCCGTCCTGGACGTCGCGCGCAGCCAGGGTCTCGATGCGCGCGTGCTGTCCCAGGTCGGCGGCGAACGGGACCTGACCGACATCGAGCACTGCGCCCAGCTCCTGCACGAGCAGGTCCTCGAGGGCACCGGTGCGCTCCCGAGCCTGGTCGCCTGGCTGCGGCAGCAGAGCGCCGACGACACCGCGACCACGGCAGCGTCGCGCATCATGCGGCTCGACTCCGACGCTCTGGCCGTCACCCTCTCGACGATCCACGGCAGCAAGGGCCTGCAGTACCCGATCGTCTACGCGCCCTTCCTCTTCGACCACTGGATGAGGGACGACCCGGCGCCGGCGATCATCCACCGCGACGGGCAGCGGGTGCTCTCCCTCGACTCCGCCGAGGTGAACCAGCCCGAGCACCGGGCCGAGGCGCTGGGGGAGAACATGCGCCTGGCGTACGTCGCGATGACGCGGGCCCAGTCGCAGGTCGTCGCCTGGTGGGCTCCCACGCGCAACACCGCCAACTCCGCGCTGCACCGCCTGCTCTTCGGCCAGGCCGACTCCGCCGACGAGCTCGCGTCGCTGATCACGGCTCGCGCTGAGCGAGGCGGTCTTGGCAGCGGCGATGGCGGGGATGGCGGGGGCGGTGGTGCCGTGGTGACTCCCGCCGAACAGGTACGGGTGCCGGACAGCACCACGTCCGAGCGGATGCTCCAGACCTGGGCTGCGCACGGCGCGTTCAGCCTCACCGTGCTCGACGGCGACCAGGGCGCCCCCGAGGTCGCGGTCGAGCGGGCGACGACACCGCTGGCCGTACGGGCGTTCGACAGCTCCTGGGTCGACCGGGTGTGGCGGCGGACCTCGTACTCCTCCTTGACCGCGGCCTCCCACGACGCTGGATCCGCCACCTCCGAACCTGAGTCCGACGAGGTGGGGCGAGCCGACGAAGAACCGCTCGCTGCCGCAGGCCCCCGTACGACCGCAGGTGCCGACGTCCCCTCGCCGATGGCCGACCTGCCCGTCGGCGCCACGTTCGGATCCTTGGTGCACGCGGTGCTGGAGGACGCCGACTTCCAAGCCGACGACCTGCACCAGGAGCTCCTCGACCGGATCGGCGACCACCGGACGCGGTGGCCCGTCGACGTGGACTCGGACGCGCTGGCCACGGCGCTGGACGCCGTGTGTCGGACGCCGATGGGGCCGCTCGCCGATGGCGTCACCCTCGTCGACCTACCCCGTACGGACCGGCTCGCGGAGATGGACTTCGAGCTGCCCCTCGGCGGAGGCGACCGCCCGCACGCCAACGCGCAGCTGCGATCGATGGCGCCGGTCCTGCGCGACCACCTCTCGGCGGGCGACCCGCTGCGTGCGTACGCCGATGCGCTCGATGGGGACGAGCTCGGTGGCCAGGATCTGCGCGGCTACCTGACCGGGTCGATCGACCTGACCTTCCGGCATCGGGGGAAGTTCTGCGTCGTCGACTACAAGACCAACTGGCTCGGCTCGCCCGACGCGGATCTGACCCTGGCCGATTACGCCCCTAACCGGTTGGCCGACGCGATGAGCCACTCGACGTACCCGCTGCAGGCGATCCTGTACGCGGTGGTGCTGCACCGCTACCTGCGCTGGCGGCTCCCGGCGTACGACCCCGACCAGCACCTGGGTGGCGTGATGTACCTGTACGTCCGCGGCATGGCCGGCCCCGACACCCCGCTGGTCGAGGGCCACCCGTGCGGGGTGTTCTCCTGGCGTCCACCGTCGGCGCTGCTGGAGGACCTGTCGGCCGTCCTCGATGGTCGTACGCGCGAGGTGGCGCGATGACGCCCTCCACGGCACCGACCACGACCGGCGATCCCGCCCTCAGCGTCACCGCCGAAGGGCGGCTGAAGACCCTCAACGACGCCGGCTTCCTCGACGGCAGCGACTGCGTCGTCGCCGTCCGCATCTGCCGCCAGCTGGACGAAGAGGTCACGACTGATGCTGCTCTCGCTCTGGCGTTCGCCATCCGCGCCGTCCGCGACGGGTCGACGTCGCTCGCGCTCGAGTCGGTCGCTTCGCTGACGGCAGGTCAGGACGATGAGGCGGATCTGGCGGACGAGGCGGATCTGGTGGACGAGAATGGCGGAGAACGTGAGGCGCCGACCGTCGGCGGCACGGTCGAGCTGCCCGAGCCGGGGCCGTGGCTCGACGCCGTACGGTCGAGCTCCCTCGTCACCGCCGGTGTGCTGCGCGTCGACCTCGGCCGGGTCTACCTCGACCGCTACCACGCAGACGAGGTGCTCATCGCCGACGCGATGCGGGCGAGGCTGACCTCCTCCGTACCGCCGGTCGATCCCGCAGTCGTTGACGACGTCATGGGCCAGGACGGCCTCGACGCTGGCGGCCTCGACGAGGCACAGGCCGCCGCCGTACGCAGTGTCGCCGAACGCGCCACCACCGTCCTGACCGGCGGCCCCGGCATGGGGAAGACCCACACGATCTCCCGCGTCCTCCGGATGCTCGGCGCGAGCACCGGACAGCCCCTCCGCATCGCGCTGGCGGCGCCGACAGGCAAGGCGGCCGCCCGCATGAACGAGATGATCGAATCCGATCCGGGTCACGCATCGCCTGTCAGCCCAGCGGTGACGCTGCACCGGCTCCTGGGAGCGCTGCCGGGCACCACCCAACGGTTCCGACATGACGCCCGGAACCCGCTGCCGCACGACGTCGTCATCGTGGACGAGGCCTCGATGGTGTCGCTGACCCTGATGGCGCGGCTGATCGAGGCCCTCGCGCCGGACTCCCGGCTGCTGCTGGTCGGCGATCCCGACCAGCTCGCGTCGGTCGAGGCCGGCTCGGTGCTTGCCGACCTCGTCCACGGACTGGAGGCGGAGGACGTCGTCGTCCGGCTGACGAAGAACCATCGCGTTCAGGGGATGCGCGGCGACGTTGCGGCGGGGTTGCGGGCCGGCGACGCCGATGCCGTTCTCAACGCGCTCGACTCGGCCGACGAGGACGTGACGTTCGTCGAGACCGAGGCACCGTCGCTCGAGCTCCTTCCGGACGTCGTCCGCCACGCCGTACGGCTCCGCGAGCTGGCCCTGAGCGGCGACCCTGATGCGGCGCTCGACCACCTGGACACGTTCCGGCTGCTGTGCGCGCACCGTCAGGGGCCCTTCGGCACGCGGCACTGGAACCGGCTCGTCGAACGGGCACTCGCCGATCGCGTCCCCGACGTCCTGCTCCAGACGATGTACGTCGGCCGTCCGATCCTCGTCACGCGCAACGACTACGCGCTCGGCGTTCGCAACGGTGATGCCGGCGTCATCGTGCGCGGCGAGGACGGTCCGCTCGCGGTCATCAGGTCCGGGTCCGAGCGGCTGGCGGTCTCGCCGTGGCGGCTGTCCGACGTCGAGACCATGCACGCGATGACCGTGCACAAGGCCCAGGGAGGACAGGCCGACGACGTGGTCGTGATCGTCCCGCCCCTGCGCTCGCGGCTCCTCACGCGCGAGACGCTCTACACCGCCGTCACGCGCGCGTCAGCGCAGTTGACGATCGTCGGCAGCCGCGACGCCGTCCGACACGCCGCGCAGACACCTGCCCAGCGATCCTCGGGCCTGGCGGAGCGTCTCAGGAACGACGACCTAGCGGGTTGGCAGCCTGGTCACGAGCGCTGAGTAGCGCGAGGGTGTCGCTTCTCCTCGTCGGCCCGGGCGAGAATTTCGAGGGTCAGCTGGGCCTGCGTACGGTGATCCTCGGGCAGAGCCCGCCAGGCTGGATGGGCCGCCTCGAGGTGCGCGACCAGGGTCGCGATCCGGCGGCGGTCCGAGCCACTGAACCCGCGGCGCTCGGCGAAAGGGTCGTCGATGCACGCGAGGAGGGCGGCAGCGTCGAAGAGGTGGCGCTGGCGGTCGCGGGAGTCAGAGGTGTAGGCCGCGGCTTTGAGGATCAGAGCCGCGAACGGGCGTGGCACCGAGAGGGTTGACATCGAGCCGGGCACGATCTCCACGCGGGCGTTGACCGTGCGGCGCAGGGCCTGGGTGCCGCCCTCGATGCGGATCATTTCGTGGCCGCGTAGTTTCTCGACCACCCGTGGGGCCGGATGGTCTGCGATGAGGACGTCCACCTGGTCCTCATCGGCACCGGCGACAACGTCGACCGCAGTGGTTCCCCGCACGAACCGGTGCGCGGTGTTCTTCCGTGGGTCGATGTTCGGTCGGAACCGGTAGCCACGGTCCTCCAGCGCCCTGGCGACCGCATTGGGAACACCGCGCCCCGTCTCGATGTGGAGCACGATGTCGACGTCGTTGGTTGGGCGCACGACGCCTACGCCGCGATGGATCGCGTGGAGCTGAGTCATCAGCCCACCGACCAGTGTCCAACTCCCTGCCGGGAGCGCATCGGCGAGTTCCGCCACGCTGGGCCACGGCGCCAGCCAGCCGCCGGGTGTTGAGGCGACCTCGATCGTGGGACGTGGCGCGGTCATCGGTGCGCCGCCAACAGGTCGTGCAGCGCGCGCTGACCGACGCCCCGTTGTCGGGGATCGGTGCTGGTGGCCGCGTCCAAGGCCGCGACCACGGGCGTGTCGACGAGCTCGCGGACTCGATCGAAGTCGAAGCGCGTCACCCGCAGGATGACGCCGCCTCCGACGTCACTCCGGAGACCGAGGGTCTGGACGACGTCGTCCAGCTCGTCGACGGCGAGGTAGCCGTCGACCGTGTCGTCGAACATGTCGCTCAAGCCGATGGACCGTTTGTCGGCGGCCACGACCAGGTCGCGCAGGTGGGGAAGTGCGGCACGGTGGGCCGCGAAGATGTGGACCCGAGCACGGTCACGCATCCGGGTGAGCAGGTCGTCGGCGTCGGTGATCTCCCGCAGCCTCCGGCGGAGCCGTGACGACTGTGCGGCACCCAACCACTCGGCATCACGTCCAGCGAGGATCGCCACGGCTCCCCAAGCAGTGTGCTGCGCCCAGCCACGGGTGCGGCCTCGGCGTTGCGAGTGGAGGTAGCGGTCGACCGACGCGCCATCGATCAGTCCGCGTGCGACGCGGCTGACCGCGCCGGCGTCGGCAAGCCGGCGGGCGTGACGAGCCGACACGCCGAGGGTCTTCGCGGTCTCCCCGACGGTGAGGAACTGGTGATCTGCCATGACAGATAATGTCCTCTATAGGACTTAATCTGTAAAGCAGTGAGGAGGCGACGGAGATTGAATCGGCCGGGCGCGGGCGCGCCGATTCGGGCAGGATGTGATGGACGCCCCCCGTGTCTCATCGCATCATGCCGGGGAGGGGCGAATGGCGGACGAGGACAAGACGGCGACGAGCACGTCCGACGAGAAGCCGAAGGCAGGCATCTTCGGGCGAGTGTTCAACGCTGCGGTCGAGAAGCTCGACCACAAGCTTCCTTGGTACAAGCTCCCGAAACCGCTCGGCCTGGTCGCGCTGATCGGCATCCGGAACACCTTGCGCCAGGAGAATCTCCAGGACACCTCTCGGCTGCCGGCCGTCGAGCCGGTCCAGCCGCCGCCGTTCGAGGGACGCTTCACCACCGAGCGGACGCCCGATGGGAGCTGGAACGACCTCGTCCACGGTGAGATGGGCATGGCCGGCACCAGGTTCGGGCGGAACGCCCCGCTCGAGGCCACCTGGCCCGACCGCCAGCGGATCCTGGATCCGAGCCCGCGCGAGATCAGCCGCCGACTGATGACCCGGGACAACGGAATCATCCCGGCGTCGGCCGGCAACGCGCTCATCGCCGCCTGGCTGCAGTTCATGCTCCACGACTGGGTCAAGCACGGCACGAGCCCGACCGACAACCCCTGGGTCATCCCCCTCGCGCCGGGCGACGACTGGCCCGAACCGCCCCTGCAGGTCATGCGAACTCCGGAGGATCGCACGTCGCCGCCCGACTCGGACCAGCCGCCGACGCACATCAACGTCAACACCCACTGGTGGGACGGATCGCAGCTCTACGGCAACGACCTGGCGGCGCAGTCGTTCCTCCGCTCGCACGCCGGCGGCAAGCTGAGGCTGGTCGACGGTCTGCCACCGGTGCCGGACGATCCCGCACTGAACCCGGTGTACATGCCCGGGTTCTGGGTCGGCATGGGCATGTTGCAGACCCTCTTCGCAATGGAGCACAACGCGATCTGCGACATGCTCGCGGCGGCCCACCCGGAGTTCGACGACGAGACGCTCTTCCAGCGTGGGCGGCTGGTCCTGTCTGCGCTGCTGGCGAAGATCCACACCGTGGAGTGGACACCCGCCGTCACCGCTCACCCGACCGCTGTCGCGGGTCTGCGCGCCAACTGGTGGGGGCTTCAGGGCGAACGACTGCACAAGCGCTTCGGGCGGCTGAGCGGCAGCGAGATCGTCTCCGGGATCGTCGGCGGCCAGAGCGACCACCACGGCGTCCCGTTCGCCCTCACCGAGGAGTTCGTCGCCGTGTACCGGATGCATCCGCTGGTCCCGGACGAGTTCGACTTCCGCTCGGTCGACACCGACGCGCCCACCTTGGGGCAGACCGGGTTCGACGAGCTCGCCGGCCCAGCCGGGGCCGAGGTTCTGCAGACGAACCGGCTCGTGGACCTGCTCTACACGTTCGGCACCATGAACCCCGGGCTCGTGTGCCTGCACAACTTCCCGAAGCACCTGCAGACCTTCCGCCGACCCGACGACGGGGGGCTGATGGACCTGTCGGCGACCGACATCGTGCGCTGCCGAGAGCTGGGGGTGCCGCGCTACACGGCGTTCCGCCGGTTCCTGCACCTGCCGGTGCCCGAGTCCTTCGACGACATCACGAGCAACAAGCAATGGGCCGCCGAGCTGCAGGACGTCTACAACGGCGACATCGACAGTGTCGACCTCATCCCCGGGATGTTCGCCGAGGACCGCCCGGAGGGATTCGCGTTCAGTGACACGGCCTTCCGCATCTTCGTCCTGATGGCTTCCCGGCGGCTCAACAGCGACCGCTTCTTCACCACCCACTTCACCGACGAGGTCTACACCCGCGAAGGCATCGAGTGGATCGAGAAGACCACGATGGGCACCGTGCTCACGCGCCACTTCCCCGAGCTTCGGCCCTTCGCGGGGGCCTCGGCCAACGCCTTCGCGATCTGGAAGCGGCCAGGCAGATGAGCGCGGCTCGCTTCTGGCTCTACCGGACCGTCCTCGCGTTCCTCACGATGATCTCGTTCCGGCTGCCCAAGGTGTATCCGCTCGAGGTGCCCGAGGACGGCACGATCGACTTCGTTCCCTACGGCGAGATCCACCCCGAGATGCCGATCACGGGCCTCTCCCTGCCGACCACCTTCCCGGCGTCGGACCGAGCCGAGAAACGGCTCCGGGTCATCCGGATGGAGAGCCGGCTGATCGCCCTCGTCAGGGGGATCGCGCCCCGGCGCACGCCACCGGTCGCGACCGACGAGCGGCGCTTCCTCCGCACCGTCTACCCGTGGTTCTTCCGCAGGGCGTGGCCGACCGCGCCGACGCTGCCGAAGGCACTGGCGACCACCGACGACCTGGTCGCCGAGCTCGCCGCCCGCGGGCCGTTCGCGAGCGGACTGCGCCGGGTCGACGACGATCGCTACGCGTTCGGTTCCGACTGGGTCAGCGGCTACCCGGCAGTGCCGGGGCTGGCCCAGCCGGGCGGCGTCGCCTCACTCGTCGTACGGGACGGAGCGCTCGTCACGCAGCGCCTGACCTCGCCGACGACGAGCGATGGCGCGGCTGACGGCGGCGGCCAGGCGCAGGCGGCCCTGATCGCCGGCGCCAACGAGGAGCTCACCATCTTCCGGCACAACGTCGACGTGCACCTGTCGATGCTGACGCCGTTCGCGTTGGCGTCCCACAACCGGCTCAGCCCGGACCACCCCGTACGGCGTCTCGTGCACCACTGCTTCGACACGGTGCTCATCGGGAATCGCCAGCTCGCCAGCGCCCAGCTGTCGGGGCCGCGAGGATTCCTCGCGAGCACCTTCTCGCACCGGGCCGACGTGCTCAGGACGATGGTCGAGGACCACCTCGGGCACTTCGACTTCTGGGACTTCGAACCGCCCACGCAGTTCGAGCGGCGCGGAACGACGTCGACGCCGTTCCCGTATCCCTATCGCGACAACGTCATGAGGTTCTGGGACGTGACCCGGGACTACGTGGACCGCTACCTGGCGCTCTACTACGACGGCGACGCGGCCGTCGCGGCCGACCCCGAGATCGGCCGCTGGGTCGACGAGCTCAACCGGCTGATGCCCAACGGCGTCGGTGACACGCTCACCCGAGACCGCCTCGGCCGGGTGTGCGCCACGCTCATCCACGTGTCGACGGTCGAGCACGACATCCTCAACAACGTCGTGTGGGACTACACCACCCTCGGCTGGGTCACGCCGACCGTCGTGCCGGCGTCCGGCGAGTTGATGGACCAGCGCCGCGCGTTCGACCTCGTGGCCACGCTCATCGGGACGTGGAAGCCCTACAACATGTTGCTCACCGCGGACGTCCCGAAGCTGGCGCTGGACGCCCGCGCCGCCTCGGTCATGGCCGACTGGATCGCGGACTTGTCGCGGCTTCAGGACGCGATGGATGCCCAGCCTCGCGATCCTTCGCTCAGCTACCCGGCCGGCCTCAACACCAGCATCTCGAACTGACTCGCGCCAGACCGGAGCCGGACCAGCTCCGTCGTCGCGGTGGCGTTCTCACCCGATCCGCTGCGCCAGGGACACGATGATGCCTTCGGGTCCGCGGACGTAGGCCATCTTCCAGACGCCCTCGTACTCACCGATGCCGCCGACCAGGCCGTACCCGTCGGTGGCGAGCTCGTCGGTCGTGGCCTGGAGGTCGTCGACTTCGAAGGAGACGTTGCGCAGCCCGAGCGCGGTGGCCATGGCTTCGGGGGAGCCGGGCTGGTGGTCGGGCCGTACGAAGCGTGCGAGCTCCAGCGCGCCGCCTCCGCCGGGTGCGCGGAGCATGGCGATCTCGGTGCGGGAGTCGGGGATCCCGGAGACGGTGTCGAGGAACTCGCCCTCGAGGAACATCCGGCCCTCGAGATCCAGCCCGAGCTTGGTGAAGAACGTGATCGCGGTGTCGAGGTCGGCGACGGTGACGCCGATGTGGTCGAAGCGGATCTGTGCCATGGGTCCATCCTCGTGTTGTTCGGGGTCTTCTCATGAGGGGAGCGGAGCCGGCGCCGCGTTCTCGACATCGGGAGGGCCCGCGACATCGGGAGGGCCGGCGCCGCTCACGAGCGTCGTGCCGTGAGGTGGATCGTGACCTCGTCGCCGTCGGTCTTGCCGATCGCGCGCCGGATCCGGGCGCTGATCGGCAGCTTGTGGGTGCCGTCGCCGAGTGCCATGAACGCGCCGTCGAACGGTTCGCCGTCGACGGTGCCCGAGACCTTGACCAGGCCCCGGGTCCCGAAGATGGTGGCCGAGTCGGTGAGCTGCACGCAGGTCCAGGTGTCGCCCTCGCGTACGCGCCCAAGAGTCGCGGTGAAGGTGATGTCGAGTGCGCCGGCCTTGCTGCTCATGTCGAGCCCCTTCGCGTCGTTCCGGATCTTGCAGGGTAGACCTCCGCAACCGGGCGGAATCATCGTTCGGTCGCCGCTACGCGATCGGTCTGCGGGATCGGTCTGCGCGATCGGTCTGCGCGCTCCGGCTCCTGTGGCCGAGCGACACGAAGACTGGGTGATGTCTGGATTCCTCGCACACTGTGCGCGCACAGCGTGCGAGGAATCCAGAACAACCCATGCTTCGCCAGTCGGTCGGAAGCCCGTCGTCCAGGTGCTCAGCGCGCGTGCGTCCGCGGCGCACCCGCGCTCGGCGATCCCAGTGCACGCGACACCGCACGGCACGCCGCCCGTACGGCCGGGGCCAGCGACCGTGCCGGCACCGACCCGTCCGGCACCAGCACCGACAACGACGCCACCACGCGCTCGTCGGCGTCGCGGACCGGCCCAGCGACCGCGAGCACCGGCTGCGGCGATCCGCGATGCAGCTCCGCGAGCCCATCCCGCCGGACCTCCGCGAGCGTGGCGCGCAGAGCGGTGACGTCGACAGGCTCGTGCTCGGGGAGCCGCGTCTGGCGCCGCGACAGGATCTGCTCCTGCGTCTCCTGCTCGGCATAGGCCAGCAGGACGAGCCCGACACCGGTGGAGTGCAGCGGCATCCGCCCGCCGACCCGGTAGTGCACCGGCGCGGCCTCGTGGTGCGAGAGCCGCTCGACCAGCACCGCCTCGTGCTCCTCCCGCACCGCGAGCAGCACGTGCTGGCGGGTCGCCTCAACGAGGTCGGACAGGTACGGCATCGCGACCCTCCGCAGGCCGTGGCCGCGCGGCGCGAGCGACGCGATCTCGAGCAGCCCGAGCCCCACCGCGTACCGGCCGTCGTCGCGCTGCTCCAGCGCACCCCAGGCTGCGAGCCGGGAGACCAGGCGGTACGTGGTGCTGAGCGGGACGCCGCTGCGTTCGCTCAGCTCGGGGACCGTCAGCGCGGGGGAGGTGTCGCTGAACGCGCGGAGCAGCGCGAACACCCGGTCGATCATCGGCTCGCCGTGCGTCGGCTTGCCGCCATGGGTGCGGCGTGCCGCGTCGGTGCGGTTCATCGGTCCCCCTGGATTCGACAGGCTCGACCGGCGGTGGGCGCCGGTGCATGACGTTACCGCCGCGTGGTGCGAAAAGGGGCTGGCAGAACGCGGGGCGGCCCAGGCAAAATTCGTCCATGACCCTCAACAGCACCCGCGAGCGGGACCCGGACCGTGCGGCACGGGTCCGTCGGATCCTCGCCGATGTCGACGCGCGGCTCGCCGCCGAGGACAGGCCGCGGCTGAGCTCGGACAGTCTTTACGACGAGCGTGGGCTGCCGGTCTAGCGGTTTCGACAGGCTCAACCGGCGGTGCTGCGTCTCAACCGGCGGCGCCGGCGGCCTGCTCCTGCCACTGTCGCACCCACGCGCGGCCATAGTCGTTGCCGTGCGGCGTACGCATCACGGTGTGGATGTGGAACGGCTGCGGCTCGTCGTAGTCCAGGAACACCCCGCAATGGTGGTCGAGCTCCACGATGACGACGGGGGACTGGACCCGGACGTAGAAGACGTCGCCCGGCTTCCACCCGCCGATCCACGTCAGCCAGGTCTCGTCGAGGTGCGCAGCGATCTCGCGCATCCGAGCCCGCCGCGGGCCCTCCGGCAGCAGCGCCACGAACTCCTCCACGAACGCGAGCGCCAGCCGCTGAGCCTCGTCGGGCAGCTCCGCGACGCGCACCCCCTCGTACGGGATCACGCGGTTGTCCTGGAACGCGCCCGCGAGATGGCGCTCGTCGCCGGGGTGCACGCGTCCCTCGGGCATCGCGGGATCGACCATCTGCTCGTACGCGATCGCCTCCGCGCGCTGGTCGTCGGTCAGCGCGGCCATCAGCGCGGTCGCGATCTCGACCCGCCGTACGAACGGGCGCCCGCCGCCGGCCAGCGGGCCCGCGTCGATCTGGTCGGGCTCCGCCCCGAGGAAGACCGGGCTGAGCGACATCCGGCCGTCGACGACGAGGCAGTTCAGCGCGGCGTGGTGCCCGTACAGCTGCCACCCCCACGGCGCCCGCAGGTCGGGTGTCCCGTACAGCGCGACGTTGTAGCTGAACTCGTTGAGGATCGACTCCAGGTCGACCACCTCGCCGAGGAACCCGTTGATCTGCATCATCCGGTGCGCCAGCGCGTACCCCTCGGGGCTCAGCGACGCCTCGACCAGCGCGAGCGCGGCCGCGCGTACGTCCGCCGGCTGGAACTCCAGCCGCAGGCCGGTGTCGAACTGCATGAACTCCGGGTTCGCCCACGTCTGCCACTCGACCGCGTCGACCGGGTGTGTGAGCGCGGCGCGTGCGTCCTCGTCGAGCAGCGCGAGCAGGTGCTCCGCCGCGTCGACCATCGCCGCGACCGGCGCCTCCTCGCCGGGCCGCGCGGGCTCCAGCGGGTACAGCCCCTCGCGCAGCGTCCCGTCGGAGGTGACGCCGACGAAGTCGTTCTTGTACAGCGGCGTCCAGCCCTCGATCAAGCCGCCGGTGAAGTCGTCGTCGCGCGCGGCCTCCCGGTACGCGTACGCGTCCAGCCCCCGCACGTCGGCGAGACGCGGGTGGTCGTGGTCGAAGAGATAGCGGCGGAACTCCGACGGGTTGGCATCCACGGTCGTTCTCCAGTCAGTCGGATCGGTGGTGGTGGGCGACGGCGTCGAGGACGCGGTCCTCGTCGCCGGACGCGATCGCGTCGACGAGGTCGGCGTGGACCTGGTGGCGTCGGGCGCGGTACGCCTCGGCGTCGGCCCCGTCCGCGTACTGCGACGACGCGTCCGACAGGTGTCCGAGCGTGCCGACGTAGACGGCGCGAGCCATCGCGTTCGGGCAGATCTCGGCGATGCGGCGGTGGATAGACCAGTTCGCCGTCATGAACGACGGCCAGTCGGTGGCCGCGCCCATCGCGTCGACGAGCCGGCGCAGGTCTGCGACGTCGTCGGCGTCGCGGTGCCGGGCGGCGGCGACGTCGATCAGCGACTCGAGGTGGTCGCGCAGCTCGATCGCCTCGAGGACTGCCGACGGCTCCTCGGCGACGGTCAGCAGCGTGTGCCGGAGCCGGACGACCGGCGTGCCCTCCGCGACGAACAGCCCACCGCCGCGCCCCGGCTTGATCACCACCAGGCCGCGGTCGCGGAGCAGCCGGACGGCCTCGCTCACGGTCGGGCGTGACAGCCCGCTCTCCTCGCGCAGCGACTCCAGCGTCCCGAGCGGCGTCCCGGCGGGCCAGTCCGCGTCGCGCATCCGCTCCTCGAGCAGCGCGGCCAGGCGCTCGGCCCGCGACTGCGCCCCCGCCTGGGTGACGCGGTCCCGCAGGTCGAGCGTGCCGTACGCGGACGTGGGGTTGCTCATGGAGCGAGAGTAGCGTAAAACCTATAAAAGGTATAGGTGTTTTAGGAGGCAGTCATGAACGGCGGCATCGTGGGGATCCGCGAGTCCGATGGGTCGACCGCGGTCGGCGTGCAGAGCGCCGACGGTCGGAGCGTGGCTCGGCTGTGCGGGGTGGAGGAGTTCTGGGCGGATCCACGCGGGTGGCTCGCGACCGAGCCGGCCGCACCGCCGGTCGACGCACGCACGGTGGAGCTGGTCCCACCGGTCCTGCCCGGGGCCCGCGTGATCTGCATCGGCCTGAACTACCTGAAGCACGTCGCCGAGGGTTCGTACGCAGACGCGGGCGTGCCCGAGCATCCGACGCTGTTCGCGCGGTGGCCCGCGTCGCTGTCGGTCGGCGGAGTCGGCGTCCCGGTCCCCGCGAACGAGCCCGGGCTCGACTGGGAGGGCGAGGTCGCCGCGTGGGTCGGCGAGACGCTGGTGGACGTGACACCGAACGAGGCGCTCGCGGGCGTGGTCGGCTACTCGACGTTCAACGACCTCACGTCGCGCGTCGCGCAGAAGCTCACGTCGCAGTGGATCCTCGGCAAGAACGGCGACAAGTCCGGACCGCTCGGCCCGATGGTCCCGGCTGCGGAGGTCGGCGACCTGCGTGACGGGCTCAAGGTCGAGACACGCGTCAACGGCGAAGTCGTGCAGTCGGGGAGCACCGACGAGATGGTCTACACCGTCGGCGACACGCTCGCACTGATCTCGCAGACGCTGACCCTGCGGCCGGGGGACCTGCTCGCGACCGGGACCCCGTCGGGAGTCGGCTACTCGCGGAATCCTCCGTGGCTGCTCCAGCCGGGAGACACTGTGGAGGTGGAGGTCGAACGGCTCGGGATCCTGACGACACCCGTGGTCGCCAACGACGTGCGGCACGCGGGGGTGGGGGCGTGAGCGTGGTGGGGGTCTCGATCGCTCGCTCCGCTCGCGCCTCGACCAGCGGGGAGGGTCGCGATCCCGTTGGTCGAGGCGAGGGCGAGGAACGAGCCCTCGATCGAGACCCGACCAGCGGGGAGCAGCCGTGACTGTGCGGCTCGGGGCGCACGAGCTCGTCGCGGCCACGGTCGACCCCGGCTCCTGGGAGTCGTGGGACGTGCCGATCGTCGACGTCGACGTCGACGACGCGTACGCCGAGGCCCTCCGTACCGCCCGTGCGAAGGCCGGGACCGACGAGTCCGTGATCACCGGCCGTGCCTCGCTCGGGGGGCATGCGGTGGCGCTGGTCGTGAGCGAGTTCCGGTTCCTGGGCGGGTCGATCGGGGCGGCGACCGCCGACCGGATCATCGCGGCTGTGCAGCGCGCCACCGCCGAACGCCTGCCGCTCGTCGCCGCCACCGCGTCCGGCGGCACGCGGATGCAGGAGGGGACGCCCGCATTCGTACGGATGGCCGACATCACCCGCGCCGTGGTCGCCCACAAGGCGGCCGGCCTCCCGTACCTCGTCTACCAGCGCCACCCCACCACCGGCGGCGTGCTGGCCTCGTGGGGGTCGCTCGGGCATCTGACGGTCGCGGAGCCGGGGGCGCTGATCGGGTTCCTCGGGCCGGGTGTGTACCGGATGCTGCGGGGTGTCCCGTTCCCGACCGGGGTCCAGCTCGCCGAGAACCTTGCCGCCCACGGCGTCGTCGACGCCGTCGTGGAGCCGCAGGACCTCGCGGACGTCGCCGCCCGCGCGCTCGCGGTGCTGTCGTCGCGGCCGGCGTCTGTCGATGCGCAGGGGGAATCCGCCGTACTGCCAGAGCCGGATGCGCCGACAACACCCGCCGTACGGCGTGCGTCGGTTGGTGCTGCATCCCACGGCCCGGATGCGTGGGCGGCGATCGAGACCACCCGCCGGGCGGATCGGCCGGGGGTGCGGGAGCTGCTGCGGTACGCGGCAGCGGACGTGGTCCCGCTCGACGGGACACCCGCGGGTGGTCCGGAGTCGGCGGTGCTGACCGCGTTGGTCGACCTGGGCGGTACGTCCTGCGTGCTCGTGGGGCAGGACCGCAAGGCCGAGGCGCTCGGGCGGCCGCTCGACCCGGCCGCGCTTCGTCGGGCGGGACGCGCGATGGAGCTCGCCGAGGAGCTCCGCCTCCCGTTGGTCTGCGTGATCGACACCGCCGGTGCGGACCTGTCGGTCGCGTCGGAGGAGGGCGGTCTCGCCGGAGAGATCGCGGCGTGCCTCGCGCGGATGGTCGCGCTGTCCGTGCCGAGCGTGTCGGTGCTGCTGGGCGAGGGGTGCGGCGGCGGGGCGCTGGCGCTGCTGCCGGCGGGGCGCGTGGTTGCGGGGGAGTACGCGTGGCTGTCGCCGCTGCCGCCGGAGGGTGCGAGCGCGATCCTGTACCGGACCACCGACCGCGCCGCCGAGATGGCGCGGCGCCACCAGATCCGCGCTGTCGATCTCGCGGCGACCGGGATCGTGGACGCAGTCGTGCCGGAGCAGCCGGCCGCGCACGAGGACCCCGCAGCGTACTGCCGTGCGATCGCAGCCGCCGTGGTCGCGCAGCTCGCGGCGCAGGGATAGCGGCGGCGTCTGCGCGATCTGGCTGGTGGTTGCATCAGTGTCGAAGAACGATGACGTCTGCTGACATCGATCTTCGACACTGATGCACGTCGTTGCGTGCGCACCTGAGCGGTGATGCGCTCGTCGACGCGATCGGCGATGCCGAGATCCTCGTCGTGATGCGCGAGCGGACCCGCTCACCCGCGTCCTGATCGCACGCCTGCCGCACCTCCGGCTGCGCCACCTGCCGAACGTGCTCGGCACGCCGCACCTCGGGTACGTGACCGCGGGGAACTACCGCACGTACTTCACCGGGGTCGTCGAGGACGTCGCCGCCTGGGTCGCCGGGTCGCCGGTCAACGTGCTGACCTGAGCGGGCGGAGCGAGCGGGACAACACGCGACAGTGCGGCGGATCCCGGGCACATGCTGCCCTGGATCCACCGCACTGGTGCGATCGCGACGTGTCAGCGCACCTGCTGGCTCACCTCCACGTACGGCTGGAGGGCGATCGGGCCGAGCAGCCCGTTCGTGGTCGGCGTCCGGCCGCCGAACTCGGCCGGGCGGGTGATCCGCAGACGGTTCAGCATCGTGCTCGCGACCTCGACCTCGATCACGTTGCGTCCCGGTCGCAGTGCGTCGCCGAGGTCGACCTCGGTGCCGAGCTGGTCGGCGACCGCGACCGCCTTGCCGTTGACGCGGACGCGGTACGAACCGGAGACCGCGCCCAGGTCCAGCACCGCGCCGGACCGCGCGAGGTCACGGTCGGCCTGCACCTCGGTGGTGTACGTGCCGATCCCGACCGCGTCCTCGATCCCGTCGATCTCGGTCCACGACGTCAGCGCGACGCCGTCGATCGTGTGCTCGACGTGACGTGTGACGTCCGAGGCGTCGTCGGCGTCTCCGGGCAGCCACTCGTCGAGCACGAGGTCCCAGTCACCGAGCTGCTGCTCGTCGGCGACCCCACGGACCTGCGTACGGACGGTCGTGCCGTTGCTGAGCTGCGAGGTGGCCGTGCCGTTCTCGCTCGCGCGGACCGTCAGAGTGCCGGCGGAGCGCTTGCCGCGCCCCACCCCGGCGGTCCACGTCGCGTCCGCGGCCGTGGTCGCCGTGACGTGCTCGCTGCCGACCTTCTCCCCGGCGAAGCGGGTCGACGCCATCGCGTACAGCGCGGTGCTCCCCGCCGGGATCTCGACACCGGTGATCGTGATCTGGTCGCGGTCGGTGGTGTAGACGCCCACCGGGGACACGTCGCCGGTCCACGGATCGAGGGCGTACGGGACGGCTCGGCGGCTTCCGCTCAGGGTGACGTCGACGGTCTGCGCGTCGTCGGTCCGGTTCACCAGCACGTACAGGTCGCGGTCGTCGTCCTCGCGGTGCACGACCTTCACGCCCGTGTCCGACGCCTGGGCCTCGGCGGCGACCCCCGTGGCGGCCAGTGCGTCGAGTGCCGCCGACTCGTCGGCGACGACCTGGGTCGACGGTGCGTCGACGATCCGATCGAACGTCCGCTCGAGCTTCAGATCCAGCGCGGCGGCCGCGTCGGAGTCCGCGGCGTACCCGGCGGCGTGCTCGGGCCCGTCGCCGATCACGACCAGGGGCAGCCCGCGCCGTACGGCGGTCAGGATCTGCTCCGCCGTCGCGAGCGTGATCGGTTCACTGCCGATGACCAGCGCCTGGAAGCCCGGGCCGTTCGGTGCCAGCACGCCACGCTTGACCTTCTGGCCGGCGAGCGAGCCCGGCGTCACGTACCCGAAGGTGTAGCCGGCCTCGTCCAGGAACGCCCCGTCGGTCGCGGACTCCTCGGCGCCGAGCACGGCGTTGAGCACGGCGACGTCGTAGCGCGCGTTGCCGGTCTGCAGCGTCTGCTGGGTCCGTGCGTAGTAGTCGGCGACGTCGGACTGCATGCCCCACGAGGGCTGGCGCGGACCGAAGGCCTCACCGATGTTCGAGCTGAAGGCGTGGAATCCCGGCCAGAACGACGCGTCGTCCGTGATCGTCCCGTCGGCGCTCGGCGGCACCGTCGGGTACGGGAGGCCGTGGAAGACCATCTGGTTGCCGCCGAGGGCGTACTCGCGGTTCACGCCGGCGGTGATCTGCGCCTGGGTGAGGCCGTAGAGATTCCCGAACCCGCCGGGCAGCATCTCGCTGCTCACCAGATCCTTGCTCGCGAGCGCCACGCTGGTCGCGACCGTGCGGAACTGGTCCTCGGAGCAGCCGAGCGTCTCGCACTCGCTGATGTCGAGCGCGTTCGCGGCCGAGCCGAGGTCGAGCGGCTCGCCGTACGCCTGGGCGCGGAACGTCAGACCGAGACGGTGCGCCCAACGCTTGATCGGGCGTACGTGGTTGTCCGTCCACAGGTCGTTCAGGGTCTCGTCGACGTCGTGCAGGACGCGCTGGGCGGTCTCGTCCTGGCCGTCGCCGAAGGTGTACATCGGGGACGCCGGCGCGAACGGGCTCGCCGGGGCGACGTGCGCGAGCGCGGGGAGGTACGGGAGGACGGAGTAGCCGTTCGTGTCCTCGAACGCCGCGATGAACGACGGCGTCCAGGGCTGCGCGTGCTTCAGCTCGAGCGAGTCCTCGAAGATCGAACCGCCGGCACGCCGCAGCAGCTTCCGCGTCTCGCGGTCGAGCAGGGTGTCGAAGAAGGCGAGGAACGCGTCGGTGCCCTCACGGCCGAAGTGGTCGACGACCCGGGACTCGGGATCGGACAAGAGGGAGACCGTCGAGCCGAAGGGTGCGTCGTTGCGCTGCGCGGTGCCGCGGCGCCAGTAGCCGGTGACCAGCCAGGTGCCGTCGCCGGGCGCGGTCCAGTCGATCGTGTCGCCGTCGACGGCGTCGCTGATGTCGGTCACGGACTCGAGGTCGATGCGGGGCCGGTCCTCGGAGCAGTCCGTGACGCAGCGGGCCGCGGTCGCGGTCACGTAGTGCGGGGTGGCGGTCTTCGTCGTCGACGTGATCACGCCGTCGTCCGACGTGCGGTCCTCGTACGTCCGCGGCGTCGGCTGGGGCACGGCGCCGCCGTATGTATCGCCGGCGGCGACGACCGTGCTGCCGGCGACCAGCTCCTGGCTCGCGGCATCGCCGTCGACGTCGAGTCCCGGGACGGCAGCGGGCCAGCGCCCGCCGAGCGTCAGGTCCACCTGGACGCCGAGGTCGTCGGCCTCGTCGAGAACGGCCTTCACTGCGGCCTGCCAGCTCGGGTCGCCGTACTCGTGCTCGTCGGGATCGACGGCGTAGTCGGTGCCGTCCATGACGAACGCGATCTCGACGCCCTTGTAGCCGGCGTCGGCGACCTCGCGCAGCTGCTCCACGGCGACGTCGGCGTCGACGGCCGAGGGCCACCACCAGCGGACCATCGCGCCGTGGTCGGCGTCGGCCTCGGCGAAGTCCTCGACGAAGGAGGAGGCCTTCGGCTTCTGGTGGTGGCCGCCCTTGCCGCTGCCGTGGCCGCTGGCGCCCTTGCCGCTGCCGTGGCCGCGGTGCTGGTCCGGTGCGGCCGACGCGGGTGCGGCGACGGCACCGGCCACGAGGCAGGTGGCGAGTGCGGCGCCGACCAGCCACCGCGGCGTACGTCTGCTGGAGCGAGATCGATCGAGCACGGGATCCTCCGTGGGGTCGATGGTATGAATCGATTCATACCCTGTGCGCTGCGTCACACGGAAGGCAAGACATTCGGGACGATCTGGCAGGAATAGGTCAGGCTTCGAGCCGTCGACGGGCTCGTGCCTGTGAGCGGTCAGATCAGCTGTTCGCGGATCGCCCAGACGACGGCCTCGATCGGCCGGCGGACGCCGATGCGGTCGCAGATGTCGCGCGCCTGGCGATGGGCGGTGCGCTCGCTGACGTGGAGCTGCTCGCCGATCGCGGGCCAGCTCGTCCCGGTGCTGAGAAGTCGCAGGAGCGTGAGGTCCCCGGGGTCGAGTCGGGGCGCTGACGCGATGCGCTCGCCGGTCTCCGTACGACCCATGCCTGCCCCCTCTCGGCCTCCGTCATGCTAGGAAAATGAATCCTTAGTACGCAAGGCTTTCGCGTGTCAGGATCCGGCCATCGCCTACGATGACGGGCGTGAGCAGACCTCGGGGCCGGTACGTCACCGGGCGTGACCGCGAGGAACGCATCGTGGCCGCGGCGGCCGAGCGGTTCGCGAGCGCGGGCTACCACAGCACCTCGCTGGCCGCGGTGGCGCGCGACGTCGGGATCACCCAGGAGGGCGTGCTCCACTACTTCCCGACCAAGGGCCATCTCCTGGTCGCGGTCCACGGCGTCCGGATGGCGGAGATCCGCCGCTGGTGGGGTCTGCTGCCGGACGAGCCGACGATGATCGACGTGCTCGCGCGGATGCAGATCAGCACGCTGCTGCTCGCGCGCTCACCGGAGCTCGTCGACCTGTCGGTGCTCACCGCCGTCGAGACCGCGCGCCTCGTGAAGGCGCGCGGCGACGGCTCGGTCGCCGATCACCCGGGCGCGATCGCGCACCTCACGGCGACGCTGGCGGGGTGCCGGGAGCGGGGCGAGCTGCTCGCGTCCGTCGATCCCGAACGCCTCGCGCGCCAGTGCATCGCGATGAGCGACGGCCTGCACTTCCAGTGGGTGATCTGTGAGCGCAGCTTCGACTTCCCGGCGGTGGTCCTCGACCATCTCGAGCTCGTCGCGACCGGCGCGATCCCCGCCGACCGCCGGCCCCCGGACGTACGGGCGGCGATCGTCGCGGCGGCGGAGGCCGGGCTGCGCGAGGCGGAGGCGTAGGCACCGACCCCGATTTGTCGAGTTCCGGCGCGAATCCGAGGGTGGAATCGCGCCGCAACTCGACAAATCGTGGTCGGTACGGGCGCCTCAGCCGACCGTCGCGCGCTCCGCGTCGATCGTCGTGTCGTCCCCGTGGCCCGTGTGAACGACGGTGTCGCCCGGGAGCGCGAACAGCCGCGCCCGGATCGACGCCCGGATCAGGTCCGCGTCCGAGAACGAACGGCCGGTCGCGCCCGGTCCGCCCTCGAACAGCGTGTCCCCGGTGAACACACACCCGAGCTCCGGCGCGTACAGGCACACCGCCCCCGGCGCGTGACCCGGTGTGTGCAGCACCTCGAGCGTGGTCCCGGCGATCTCGATCCGCTGCCCGTCGGACAGGTCGGCGTCCCATCGGACGTCGGGGTGGGTGAGCTCCCAGACCGGTTCGTCGCCGGGGTGCAGCCAGATCGGGGCCCCGGTGCGCTCGCGCAGCTCCGGAGCCACCCGTACGTGGTCGTCGTGCGCGTGGGTGCAGACGATCGCACGGACCGTACGGTCGCCGACGACCGCCATGATGTCGTCCACCGAGTGCGGGGCGTCGATCACGATGCACTCGGAGTCGTCGCCGACGACCCACACGTTGTTGTCGACGTCGAAGGTCTCGCCGTCCAGGCTGAACGTCCCGGACGTGACCGCGTGGTCGACGCGCGCCGACCCGGTCGGGCCCGCCGCCGTCACAGGACCACCACCGAGCGCAGCACGTCGCCGTGGTGCATCCGTTCGAACGCCGCCTCGACGTCACCGATGCCGATCTCCTCGGTCACGAACGCGTCGAGGTCGAGCCGGCCCTGCTGGTACAGGTCGACGAGCATCGGGAAGTCGCGGCTCGGCAGGCAGTCGCCGTACCAGCTCGACTTCAGGGCCCCGCCGCGGCTGAAGAAGTCGATCATCGGCATCTCCGGCGACGTCATGTCCGGCGTCGGGACGCCGACGAGCACGACGGTGCCGGCGAGGTCGCGGGCGTAGAAGGCCCGCTTCCAGGTCTCGGGGCGACCGACCGCCTCGACGACGATGTCGGCACCCTCCGCGCCCTCGTAGGTCTGCGACACGATGTCGCGGATCGCCTCGACCGGATCGACCTGCGAGGAGTCGACCGTGTGGGTCGCGCCGAGCTTCTTCGCGGCCTCGAGCTTCTTCGGGTCGATGTCGACGGCGATGATCGGCGACGCGCCGGACAGCGCGGCACCGGCGACCGCGGCGACGCCGACGCCACCGCAGCCGATCACCGCGACCGAGCGGCCGCGCGTCGCGCCGCCGGTGTTGATCGCGGCGCCGATCCCGGCCATCACGCCGCACCCGAGCAGGCCGACCGCAGCCGGTCGCGCCGACGGGTCGACCTTCGTGCACTGCCCGGCGGCGACGAGGGTCTTCTCCGCGAAGGCGCCGATCCCCAGCGCCGGTGACAGCTCCGTACCGGCGTCGTCGCCCTCGGCGAGCGTCATCTTCTGCGTCGCGTTGTGGGTGTTGAAGCACAGGTGGACGTCACCGCGCTTGCAGGCGCGGCACTCGCCGCAGACCGCGCGCCAGTTGAGGACGACGAAGTCGCCGGGCGCGACACCGGTGACGTCCGGGCCGACCGCCTCGACGATCCCCGCAGCCTCGTGGCCGAGCAGGAACGGGAACTCGTCGTTGATGCCGCCCTCGCGGTAGTGCAGGTCGGTGTGGCAGACCCCGCACGCCTGGATCGCGACCACGGCCTCACCCGGTCCGGGATCGGGCACGTTGATCGTCGTCACCTCGACGGGCGCACCCTTCGTACGGGCGACGACGGCCTTGACCTGCTGCATTGCGGCTCCTCGGGGTGGGGTGTGGTTGCGACAGCTCGACCGGCGCGAACCGGCACAACGCGACCCAATCACGCCAAACCGCGACGCGCACCACCGGCTCCCGATGAGTGAAAGGGCGGTGGATGCCGTACGGCGGTGAGCTGGTTCCCACGGCGACGCGGTGCCGGTGGACTGGTTCCCACGGCGACGCGGTGTCGGTGGACTGGTTCCCACGGCGACGTCGCGCGTGGGAACTAGCTCACCGCCGGGGGTACGGCGGGTGCCGCGCGTGGGAACCAGCTCACCGCTCAGCGGCGCTACCGGCGACCGACCGGGAGGTCCATCAGGTCGCTGCCGACGATGAGGTTGCCGGAGTAACCACGCTGCGCCTTGCGCCAGTGCGCCGGCGAGCCGCTGTCGCCGACCAGGTGGGTGAGGACGAGGTTCTTCGCGCCGGCGGGCTCGGCGACGTCGCGCCCGACCTGCTCGATCGTGGTGTGGGCGCCGAGCAGGTGCTCGCGCACGGCCGGGCCGACCTCGGGCGGCAGCGCCGACGTGAGCTTGTCCACGAACGCGGGATCGATCACCTCGTGGACCAGGTAGTCGGCGCCGTTGGCGAGGTCGATCAGGTTCTCGCTCACGCAGGTGTCGCCGGAGACGACGACCGAGCCGTCCGGGGTGTCGAACCGGAACGCGAACGCCGGCGCCGTCGGGTGGTGGTCGACCAGGGTCGCGGTCACCCGTACGTCCCCGTCGGTCATGATCTCCAGCGGCGCGTCCAGGCGCGGCGGCTTACCCAGCGGATCGACGGTCCAGACGCCCGACAGGTCGATGTCGTGCAGGTCGAACATGGTGTCCGGGCGGGTGAAGTTCGAGTCGCGTACCCGGTCGTTGATGTCCTGGGAGAACGCCTGCCTCAGGTAGCCGGTCATCCCGGTGATGCCGGGGTTCGGTTGCTCGGGGTTGACGACCTCGGGGTCGGGGCGGGTCGGCGGGAACACCCGCTGCAACGTGTCGCGCTCACCCGGTCCGTAGACGGGGATCGGACGACCGGGCTCGCGGCTGCTCGCGTTCATCCCGGACGTGACCCACAGTCCCGGCCAGTCGACGGTGTGGTCGGAGTGCAGGTGGGTGAAGAAGATGCCCTCGACGTTCGTCAGCGCTTCGCCGAGTCCGGTGTCGGGGTTGAGGCCGGCGCTGGCGAGCCGCTGGTACGAGCCCAGTCCGAGGTCGACCACGTACACCTTGTCGCCGTACACGATGGCCGTCGAGATCCCGGCGCGGTCGCCCCCGACGTACGTGGGGCCGCCGCCCGTGCCGAGGAGGACCAGGCGTGTGCGGGCGTTGCGTCCGGGCTTTCGGGAGGCGGTTGCGGACGTCGCGGTCGCGGCCGACGCGGGTGACGGGAGCACGGTGGCAAGTCCGCCGGCCGCGGCGGTCGCGCCGAGCGTCTTGAGGAACCGACGGCGGCTCGCGTCGGGCAGGGAGTTCACGGCATCGCCGAGGACGTTGCACATGGGAGAGGCTCCTTCGTCGGAGGGATGGGTTTTCGGTGTGCAGCCCGTTCGGTGCGTACGCAGCCCCTTCGGTGCGCACCGAACGGGGTGCGGATGCACCGCAGGGGTTGCGGCACACCCGCACGACGCCGTACGGCGGGCTCGGGTGCGCGGGGGCAGGACGTCAGGCGATCGCGGAGGCGGGGCGGGCGAGGACCGCGCGGGCGGCGCCGGCCATCACCAGCGCCGCCACGCCGACGACCACGAGCGCACCACCGAGGCCACCGAGGATCGCGGTGAGGGCGACGACGATCAGCGGGCAGAAGAACTGGCCGATGAAGAACGCCGACGTCCACAGGCCCGTACCGCGTCCGCGCTGCTCGAACGGCAGCGTGGAGATCGCCCAGGTGAGCAAGGTGGGGAGCATGAGGCCGGTTCCGGCGGAGCCGATCACCGCGCCGACCGCCGTCAGCGGCACCGCCGGGGAAACCCCGATGATGACGATCCCGATCCCGGCGAGCCCGGCCGCGACCGGCAGCAGCACCGCCGTGCCGCGCGGCGCGACACGGCCGAACATGAACGCGCCGAAGGCGGTTCCGGCCGAGGCGATCGCAGCGATCCCACCGATCGCGGCGGTCGCTTCGACGCCGAGGTCGTCCAGGGCGTACGGGAGCTCGACGATCGGGGTGTAGAACACGACGCCGCCGACCAGCGTGAAGATCACCGGCACGCGCAGCACGTCCCAGGGGATCGGGGGCAGCGTGACGCGCTCCTGCGGGCCGCCGACCGCCGTGCTGGGCGCGGTCTTGAGGAGCAGCACGGCGGCGAGCGCGGCGAAGACGGCGCCGACCGAGTAGAGCCAGAACGGCGTCTGCCATCCGGCGGCCCCGAGCGCGCCTCCGGCTGCGAAGAACACCGTGGCGCCGACGGCGGTGAAGACGGTCTGGAGCCCGAGCCAACGGTCACGCTCGCGGCCGGAGAAGTAGTCGGCGATCAACGTCGTGCAGCAGGTCATGATCGCGGCCTCGGTGATGCCGACGCCGGCGCGGGTCGCGACGATCGCGGGCAGCGCGTCGAGCCACAGCGGCGCGGTCCCGAACAGCGCGTAGACCACGAGCGCGATCACGAGGAGCCGCTTGCGGCCGAACCGGTCGACGAATCGTCCCGCGAACGGTGCCAGCAGGCCGACCATCAGCGCAGGGACGGTCAGGGTGACGGGTACGAGGGCGTCGGCGCCCGGCGTGCCTTCGAAGTGGTCCTGCATCGCCGGGAGGATCGGCGCGAGCAGCACGGAGCCGAGCACGGGCAGGCAGCTGATCAGCATCAGCAGCAACCCCTGCGTACGGCCGGGGGTGCGGCCGTCGACGACCACGGTGGTCGCGTCGGTGGTGGTTTCGGTGGTGGCCATCGGAGCTCCATCGGGTCGGCGGCACCACGCTCGGTGCCGTGTGACTGGCATCACTGCCCGCCCACTGTGACCGCCGACACCGGTAGCAGGGAAATAGATCCTGTTGGCCGTCGCTATCGACCGTGCGAATACCTCGCCGTGGGGTCGTCCGTCAGCCCACCGTCACTCCGGCGCCGCGGCGCACCTTCGCCGTCGACTGCCCGACCGGCCTCCGCGAGCATGCCGCGCAGCCACACGTGCGCCGGGTCGGTGCGGTGCTGCGGGTGCCACCAGAACGCCTCCTTGAGGGGCACCACGTCCCAGGGGCACGGCAGCGCGCGGATCGGGGTGACCCGGGCGAGGCGCTCGGCGAGCCTGCTCTGCAGCACGGCCACCCGCCGGGTCCCGGCGATCAGGAACGGGATGGAGAGGAAGCTGTCGACGACGATGTGCACGTCCGGCTCGACGCCGATCATCCGCAGCTGGCGGGCGGCCGGGGTGAACGCGGTCGGCAGGTGGTACGTCACGACCCACGGGAGGCGGGCGAGGTCGTCGAGGGTGAGCTCGTCGCCGACCTGGTCGTTGTCGTGCGCGACCACGCACACCCAGGTGTCCTCGTAGAGGTCGACCGCCGGGAAGTCCGTGATGAACCCGTGCGGCAGCACGATCCCGTCGACCGTCCGCAGGGTCTCGACGGCGCGGTCCACGGCGTACGGGGAGTTGGCGACGAACCGCAGCCGCACGCCCGGCGCCTCGCGTTCGACGAGCGTCGCGAGGTGGTCGCCGAGCACGGTCGCTGCGTAGTCCGAGACCATCAGCGAGAACTCGCGGTCGGCCGTCGCCGGGTCGAAGTCCGGGGTCGCGTCGAAGACCCGCTGGACCCCGGCGATCGCGAGCGACGTGCGCGCGACGAGCTGCTCGGCGAGCGGTGTGAGCGTGTAGCGGTTGCCGCTGCGGTCGAGGAGCTCGTCGTCGAAGTGGCGGCGCAGCCGGCCGAGCGCGGCCGAGACCGCGGGCTGGCTCAGCCCGAGGCGCTCGGCGGCGCGTGTGACGTTGCGTTCGTGCAGCAGGGCGTCGAGCGTCAGCAGGAGGTTGAGGTCGAGGTTGCGGAGGGACGAGGTGGCCACCCGGACACTATAGACAGCACTGATGACGGGTAGAGAGATTCTTTGCTTCCGTAATAGTGACCGGTGTCGCACAGTGGTCGTGATCACAGCTGATCCTGACCGCTGGAGGGAACCATGTCCGCAGTACGAAGCGTGCTCGTCGTCGGCGCCGGAGCCGCCGGGACCGCGACCGCGATCCTGCTCGCCGACCAGGGCGTCTCGGTCGACCTGGTCGACGTGAAGCCGGACGTCGGTGCGCTCGGTTCGGGGATCACGGTGCAGGGCAACGCGCTGCGCGTGCTGCGTCAGCTCTGCGTGTGGGAGCAGGCCCGCGCGCACGGCTACCCTTACGACACCCTCGGCCTGCGCGCACCGGACCCGGACGGCACGCTGCTCGTGGAGATGCCCGACGGCCGTACGGGCGGTCCCGACCTGCCGGCCACGATGGGGATGGAGCGCCCGGCGCTGGCGCGGATCCTCACCGACCGCGCGGTCGCCGCCGGCGCGAAGCTGCGGCTCGGGACCACGTTCGAGACCCTCGACCCGGACGACGACGGCGTCGACGTCACCTTCACCGACGGCAGCCGTGCCCGCTACGACCTCGTCGTCGGCGCCGACGGTGTCCGCTCGGCGACCCGCGCCGCGATCGGGATCGACCTCGAGACCCGCGCGACCGGGATGGGGATCTGGCGCGCCTTCGTGCCGCGCCCGGACTCGGTGACGCGCACCGACCTCTACTACGGCGGGCGCTGCTACATCGCGGGCTACTGCCCGACCGCGGAGGACTCGATGTACGCGTACCTGGTCGAGGACGCGCAGGACCGCAGCGGCCTGTCGCCCGAGGAGTCGCTGGAGGTCATGCGCGACCTCGCCTCCTCGTACCACGGGCCGTGGGACGACATCCGCGCCGTGCTCACCGACCCGTCGCGGATCAACTACACGCACTTCGAGGCGCACGTCCTCGAGGGTCCCTGGAACCGCGGCCGCGTCGTGGTGATCGGCGACGCCGCCCACACCTGCCCGCCCACTCTCGCGCAGGGCGCCGCGCAGGCGCTCGAGGACGCCGCCGTGCTCGCCGAGCTCCTCCTCGCCGCGGACGCCGTGGACGACGCCCTGTGGGACACGTTCACGGAGCGGCGGTACGAGCGGGCGCGCGCCGTCGTCGAGGCCTCGGTCCAGCTCGGGCAGTGGATGCTCGACGGCGAGCAGGGCGACGTCCCCGGCCTGATGGGCCGGATCGGCGCGATGCTCACCGAGCCGGCCTGACACGCACCACCGAACGACAGAAGCGACAGAGGAGACCACTGATGTCCGACCGTCTCATCACCCACCTGCGGCACGTCGACCTGGCCGTGCCCGACTACGCCAAGCAGCTCGAGTTCTACACGAGCATGTGGGGCCTGGAGAAGGAGAACACCGACGACGGCCTCGCGTACCTCGCCGCCGCCGGCTCGCCGGAACAGTACTCCGTACGGCTGCGTGCGGCCGACGAGAAGCGGCTCGACCTGGTGTCGTTCGGCGCCGAGAGCCCGGAGCACGTCGACGAGCTCGCCCAGCGCCTCGGCACCCAGGGTGTGCAGCTGGTCAGCGAGCCGGACAAGCTCCAGACGCCGGGCGGCGGCTACGGGTTCCGGTTCTTCGACAACGACGGTCGCACGATCGAGGTGTCGTCCGACGTCGAGGTCCGCCAGCACCGCAAGGTCGAGGAGGGCGAGTCCGTCCCGGTCAAGCTGAGCCACGTCGTGATCAACTCCCCGAACCCCGAAGAGACCGTCGCCTGGTACGAGAAGCACCTGTCGTTCGCGCTCTCGGACACGCTGCACTCGCCGCACGTCGGCAAGGTCATGTGGTTCATGCGGACGAACCCGCAGCACCACAGCTTCGCGATCGCGCGCGGCCCGCACGTGTCGCTGCACCACGCGTCGTTCGAGATGCGGGGCATCGACGAGTACATGCGCGGCACCGGCCGCCTGCTGCGGGCGGGTGTCGAGAAGATCTGGGGACCGGGGCGCCACCTCGCCGGCAACAACACCTTCAGCTACTTCCTCGACCCGCACGGCAACACCGTCGAGTACACGACCGAGCTCGAGCGGCTCGACGAGGACTCCTGGCACCCGCACCTGTACGACTTCTCCGACCCCGAGGTCACCGACCAGTGGGGCACCGCGAACCCGATGGACGAGTTCATCGCCGCCAAGTCCTTCAACGATCCCGACCGCGGCTCCTTCGTCGCGCCCCCGGTGTGATCGCGCGATGAGGCTCGCGACCTTCACGGACCGTACGGCGGGTGCCGGCGTAGCGGACCGTACGGCGGGTGCCGGCGCGCCCGGCCGTACGACCCGCGTCGGTGTCGTGCGCGGCGACCGGGTCCACCCGCTGGACGAGCCCGCCACGATGCGGGAGCTCGTCGAGCGCGGTCTGCCGGCGGCGCTCGAGGCAGGGGAGCGGGCGCTGTTCGGCCCGTCGCTCGCGCTGGACGATGTGCGGCTCGAGCTCCCGCTGGAGCCGGCGAGCGTGCGTGACTGCGTGGCGTTCGCGGAGCACGTCGACGGCGTGCGGCGCAGCATCGACGGTGCGAGCGGGGTCCCGGACGCGTGGTACGACGCGCCGACGTTCTACTTCACCAACCCGCACGCGCTGTACGGGCCGGACACCGAGGTGCCGTTCCCGGCGACCAGCGTCGCACGCGACTTCGAGCTCGAGGTCGCCGTCGTGGTCGGGCGCGAGGGCCGGTCGCTGAGCGAGGAGGACGCACGGGAGCACGTGTTCGGCTACGCGCTGTTCGACGACTTCTCCGCGCGCGACCTCCAGGGCCGCGAGATGCAGGTCAGTCTCGGGGCGGCGAAGGGCAAGGACTTCGCGACCGGGATCGGCCCGTGGATCGTGACGGCCGACGAGCTGGATCCGTACCGCGACGGCGACGGCTTCCTCGACCTGTGGTGCACCGCATCCGTGAACGGCGTCGAGGTCGGGCGCGATCTGCTGTCGAACTCCGGCTGGACGTTCGAGGCGATGATCGCCTACGCGTCGCGCGACAGTCTGGTCCGCGCCGGCGACCTGATCGGGTCCGGCACGGTCGGCCACGGCGGCTGCCTCGCGGAGCTGTGGGGTCGCCGCGGTACGCAGGACCCGCCGCCGCTGCGCGACGGCGACGTCGTCACGATCGCCGTCGAGCACCTCGGCTCGCTGACGCACACGGTCACGTCCGCTCCGCCGGCACCGGCCGTACCGGCTCCGCGTCGGCGCGATCCCCACCAGGCCCGCACCCAGCACACCGCACACACGAAGGATCAGTGATGTTCGAATACTTCCCCGGCAACTACGTCTGGAACCTCGGTGTCGTCGCGACGCTGAACAGCGGCGGTGTGATCGACGAGGTCGACCGGGCGTGCCGGCCGATCCGCGAGCTGGCCGCGCAGGGCAGCGACGTGGGGACGAAGGAGTTCATGGCGTCGTGGCGCGCGGTCGCCGACACGGTGGAGGCGCAGGCGGTCGACGCCGAGAAGGCCGGTCACCTCCGTACGGCGGGGGAGTGCTACTTCCGCGCGTCGGTGTACGTGTCGCAGGCCGAGCGGATGCAGGCCGCCGGCGACACGTCGCGCAACGCGGAGTACCAGCACAGCGTCGACCTGCTGACGAAGTCGTTCGAGCTGATCGACCCGCGGACCACGAAGGTCGACGTCCCGTACGTCGAGGACGGAGTCGAGACCGCGCTGCCCGCGTACTACTGCGACGCGTCGGTCGACGGCGAGCCGGCGCCCGTGGTGATCATGTGGAACGGCCTCGACTCGACCAAGGAGATGATGGTCGGCTCGGGGTTCCACCACATGCTCGCCGCCCAGGGGATCTCGACGCTCATGGTCGACTGCCCCGGCAGCGGCGAGGCGCTGCGGCTGCGCGGGCTGACCGCGCGGATCGACACCGAGGTGTGGGCCGCGGCCTGCGTCGACTACCTCGAGGGACGCGACGACGTCCGCGCGGACCGGATCGGCCTGGCCGGCTGGTCGCTGGGCGGGTACTTCGTGCCGCGCGCCGCGGCGTACGAGAAGCGGCTCGCGTTCGCGGTCGCGTGGGGTGCGAACCACAACTGGGGCGCGGTGCAGAAGCGTCGCCTCGACCGGGAGGGCGAGAACCCGGTGCCGCACTACTGGGACCACGTGATGTGGGTGTGGGGGTACGACGACCTCGATGCGTTCATCGCGATGGCCGAGGGCGTCCACCTCGACGGCGTCGTCGAGAACATCACGGTGCCGTTCCTGATCTGCCACGGCGAGAACGACCGGCAGATCCCGCTCGAGTACGCGCACCGGTCGTACGAGCAGGCGGTGAACGCGCCGAAGCGCGAGCTGCGGATCTTCACCGCTGAGGAGGGCGGCGCGGAGCACATCGGGCTCGACCACCTCGGTCACGTCGCCGCGTACATCGCGGACTGGATCGGCGACACGGTCACCGAGCTGGACGCGGCGGTCGGGCTGGACGCGGCGGCCGGGCTGGACGCGGCGCAGTGACCCCCGCCGCGCTCGACCCGACCGACCCCGAGGGCGCGATCAAGGCGACCGTCGACCGCGTCTCGAACTGGGGCCGCTGGGGCGACGACGACGTCCGCGGCACGATGAACTACCTCGACGCCGACGTACGGCGTGCCGCGGCCGGGCTGGTCCGGACCGGGGAGTCGTTCTCGCTGTCGCAGCGCTTCGACGGTGACGGTCCGCAGAAGGGCTGGCGGCGCCGTACGAACCCGGTGCACACCATGCTCGACACCGGCACCGACGCGGTCGCGGGGATCCAGGGGTTCCCGCACGGGATCGGCGGTGCCGACGACGTGATCGCGATGCCGCTGCAGTGCTCGACGCAGTGGGACGGGCTCGGGCACATCTTCGACCGCGGCCGCGCCTGGAACGGGCGGCCCGCGGACCAGGTCGTCACCTCGCTCGGCGACGGTGTCACCGGGATCGAGACCGTCGCCGAGGTGATCGCGGGTCGCGGCGTCCTGCTCGACGTCGGGCGCGCGGTCGGGGAGGACGGCGAGCTGCCGGACGGGTTCGCGATCACCGAGGAGCACCTGCGCGCGACCATCGCGGCGCAGGGGCCGAGCAGCGAGATCCGGCGCGGGGACATCGTGCTGGTGCGGACCGGACAGCTGACCCGTGTACGGCGCGGGCTGGCCGCCGGCGACGGCTGGGGCGACTACGCCGGGGGAGCGGCGCCGGGCCTGTCGTTCACGACCGCGGACTGGCTGCACGGCAGCGAGATCGCGGCGATCGCGACGGACACGTGGGGGTTCGAGGTGCGGCCGAACGAGTTCGACGTCGCGTTCCAGCCGCTGCACCAGGTCGCGATCCCGCACATCGGGCTGTTCCTCGGGGAGATGTGGGACCTGGACGCGCTGGCCGAGGCCTGCGCTTCGGACGGGCGGTACGACGTCTGGCTCACCGCGGCGCCGCTCCCGATCACGGGCGCGGTCGGATCGCCGGTGAACCCGATCGCGGTGCGCTGACCCCCCGGGTACCGGCCCCGCCCCCCGGTACCGCGGCGTGGCGGTGAGCTAGTTCCCACGCGGGTGCGTCGCGTGGGAACCAGCTCACCGCCGACCGGGAGGGGTGAGTCAGTTCCCACGCGGGTGCGTCGCGTGGGAACCAGCTCACCGACCGACCGGCGATCGCGCCTCGGGCGATCGGTGGCGTGATGGCCACCCGGGGTCGTTCAGCTAGTCGTCCAACGTCCTCACGCGGTCCAGCACATCTGCGTTGAGGGCGATCGCGGGATCGCCGAACAGGCGCTTGACGGGCATGTCCCCGATCATCGTGAGGATGGTCTCGCTCTCGAGGAAGGCGGCGGACGTCCCCGTCGGGTCGGCAGCCGTGACCTCGTCGAGAAGCGCGCGTCGTCGGCGCGCGTCCGCCAACCACTCGCGCAGCGTGGACCTCTCGTCCAGGCGCCGGCTCGGACCCGATCCGGGCACGAACACGTCGGCGCCGATCCGGAGATCGCGTGAGGACGAACCAACGGCGATACCGTAGGTCCCCTCGTCGACGACCCACCCCTCCTCGCGTTCGTCCCAGCGCGCGAACGCGCGTCGGTCCACGAGCGCCTCGATCCGCCGCTCCTCGCCGGCCGCGAGGCGGACCTTGCCGAAGGTCGCGAGCGTGCGCGGCGGCTTCGCAACGGGACCCGGGGCGGGTTCGATGTAGATCTGCCAGACCTCGGCGCCGTCGCGGTCTCCCGAGTTGCGGATGGTGAACGCGACGTCGACGCCGCCGCCATCGAGGAGGTCAGCTTGCGCATCCGAGTAGGCGAACGTGGTGTAGCTCAGGCCGTGGCCGAAGGGAAAGCCGACCGGACGCTCGGCTGCGTCGTACCCGCGGTAGCCCACGAACACCCCCTCGCCATGGAAGGCGTGACCGCCGGTCCCGGGGAAGCCCAGGTAGGTGGGGGTGTCACGCACCGTGAGCGGCATCGTCTCGGTGAGCTTGCCGGACGGGTTGACGTGGCCGAAGAGCACGTCCGCGAGCGCGGCCCCTCCGGCTTGACCGGGCAACCAGCAGTCCAGGATCGCGGCGACGTCCTCGTGCCAGCCGCCGACCTCGATCGCGCCACCGTTGTTCAGAACGACCACGGTCCGAGGATTGGCGGACCGGAGCGCACGAACGAGCGTCAACTGGTCGGCCGGCAGCTCGATCGTGCTCCGGTCGAAGCCCTCGGACTCCGTGTCCGGTCCGACGACCACCACCACGTCGTCGGCGGCCTCGGCGAGGGCGACCGCTCCTCGCCGAAGCTCGTCCTGCTCGACGACAGTCGGTCCGTCGACGCTGTACCCCGGCTCGAACGTGACCTCCCGCGTGCTCGCCTCACCCAGCGCACCGATCCAGTCGTCGACGCAGATCGGCTCGACGGCACTGCTGCCTCCTCCCTGGATTCGCGGGCTCCGCGCCAGGGCGCCGACGACGAGAACCCGGCCGCCGTCCGGGGCGAGCGGGAGCGTGCCGTCGTTGCGGAGGAGGGCGAACGATCCCGCTGCGACCTCGCGCGCGAGCGCGTGGTGAGCCGCGTGGTCGACCCCCGTCGGTTCGATCTTCGTCGTCGCCCAGGTCCGGGCGGCGCGAGCGACGCGACCGGCCGCGCGCAGGACGTCATCCGCGTCGAGGTCTCCGGTATCGAGAGCAGCACGGACGGCAGCCCTCGACCCTTCCGCGGGGCCGGGCATCTCGAGGTCGAGCCCTGCGGCGACCGCCGCGACCGGGTCGTCGACGGCGCCCCAGTCGGAGATCACCGCCCCGTCGAAACCCCACTCGCCGCGCAGGATCGTCGTGAGCAGCAGGCGGTTCTGAGCGGCGTACTCGCCGTTCACGCGGTTGTACGACGCCATCAGGAGTGCGGGGTTCGCCGTACGCACGATGTGCTCGAAGGCGGCCAGGTAGATCTCACGCAGAGCACGCGGTGAGACCTCGGCGCTCACCCTCATGCGGTCGGTCTCCTGGCTGTTGACGGCGAAGTGCTTGACGCAAGCGGCCACGCCGGCGCTCTGGACACCGCGGACGAACGCCTCGCCGACACGCCCAGCGAGCATAGGATCCTCCGCGTAGTACTCGAACCCGCGTCCGCCCAGCGGCGAACGCTTGACGTTGATGCTCGGGCCCAGGAGGACGTGCGCGCCTGCCGCACGTGCCTCGGCGCCGATGGCTCGCGCGACCCGCTGGACCAGGTCCGCGTCCCAGGTTGCCGCCAGCGCCGTCGGAGCCGGGAAACAGGTCGCCGGGACCTTGCCGGCCCAGTCGGGAAGGTTCATGGCGAGGCCGTGCGGGCCGTCGCTGAGGACGAGTGCGGGCACCTGCCGGTCGCGCAACGGTCTGGTGCTCGACAGGTCGCTGCCGCTGATCAACAGCACCGCGTCGTCGTGTGGCATGGCGGCGGAAGCCGGATCGAGGTCACCGGGGTCGGTCATGGTGTTGCCTCCTTCGCGGCTTGGGGGGCCAACCGCTCCATCTCGGCGCGTTCGAGCGGGTCGTGGATGTTCCAGCGTCGCGGCATCGGCGGGTCGTCAGCGGCAGCGCGGAACGAGCGGCCGAGCTGGTGGGCTCCGGACTCGAGCGTGATCACCTCGCTCCCGCCGGGCATGATGACCTCGGCACTCGTCCCTGGGGGGACTCTCACGTCGAGCTCGAAGAGAGTGCCGCGTCGGTGCCAGGACACCGTGACCGGTCCGTACGGGCTCTGGTGCGATGCACGTGCGTGTGTCAGGCCGCCCCCCGGAACGGGCGCGACACGGATCCGTCGATAGCCCGGCTCCGCCGGCGCGAGGCCGGCGACGGTGCGGTGCAGGAAGTCTGCGACAGCCCCGAGGGCGTAGTGGTTGAACGACGTCATCTCGCCCGGATTGATCGATCCGTCCGGGAGCATGCTGTCCCACCGTTCCCACACGGTCGTCGCCCCCATCGTGACCGGATAGAGCCAGGAGGGGCACGCGGTCTGGAGCAGCAGGTGGTAGGCGGTGTCGGGGAAGCCCGTGCGCACCAGTGCATCGCAGACGAGGGGTGTGCCGAGGAAGCCCGTCATCACCCGGTGGTCCGCCTCCTCGACCAGAGCACGGAGTCTCTGCCCCGCTGTCGGCAGCTCGTCGCAGCTCAGCAGGCCGAAGGTGATCGCCATCGCCAGCGAGGTGATGCTGTCGGCGACGATGCGACCGGACGGCGTCACGTACTCGTGCCGGAAGGCTGCACGTGCGCGTGCGGCGACGGCCTCGTACCGGACCGTCCGCTCCTCGTCGCCGAGCAGGCGACATGCGCGCGCGAGCAACGCCGCGGTGTACGCGTGGTAGGCGGTGGCGACCAGGTAGGGGTCCGTCGCGGAGTCGCCCGGGCGCTCCGGGGTCGCGCGCGGGTCGAGCCAGTCGCCGAGCTGGAAGCCGCTGCGCCAATGGCCCTGATCTGCGAGCGCGGTGACCTCGTCGACCCAGGCCGTCATGCTCGGAAGGGCGTCGGCGAGGATTCTCAGGTCGCCGGTGCGCTCGAACAGGGTCCAGGGGACGATGACGGCCGCGTCGCCCCACCCCGCTGCAGGATCGGCGGGGAAGCCGCAGTCCACCCACGGGTGGAAGCTGCGGACCGATCCGAAGTCCCGTTGCTCGTCGGCGAGGTCACGCAGCCAGCTCTGGAGCACGCCGGTCACGTCGTACAGGAACGCGGCGGCCGGAGCGAAGACCTGCACGTCACCGGTCCAGCCGAGCCGCTCGTCCCGCTGTGGGCAGTCGATCGGAAGTCCGACGAAGTTGTCGCGCATGCTCCAGACGACGTTCTCGTGGAAGCGGTCGAGCAGCGCATGGGACGACGCGAAGGTGCCACGGCGACGCATGTCCGAGTGGACGACCAGGGCCTCGACCTCGGGAAGGTCGCGATCGGACGGCCAGCCGACGATCTCGGCGAAACGGAAGCCGTGCAGAGTGAAGCGCGGCGTCCACGTCTCCGTGCCCTCGCCGGCGAACGTGTACCGGTCGATCGCATCGGCGGTACGGAGCGGGCGGGTCGCGAGCTCGCTGCCCTCGAGGACCTCGGCGTGGTGGAGCTCGATCGCCAGACCGCGGGGTGCGCGGCCTCGCACGCGCAGCTTCCCGGTGATGTTCTGTCCGACGTCGATGCGGATCCGTCCGTCCTCACAGCGATGGAACGAGGCCGGACGGAGCGTCTCGACCACGCGTACCGGAGGTCCTGTCGGCGCCGCCAGCTCCACCGTTGCGTCGCGGTGGAGCACGGTGGTGGCGTGCCAGGCGGCGTCGTCGAAGCCTGGTTCCGACCACCCGCGTGGGTGGCGGCGGGCGTCGTGGTGCTCACCTTCGTACAGGCCGGTCCGGGTGATCGGTGCGTGCGACCAGCGCCAGTCCAGCGGCACGGTGATACGGCGTCCGTCCGCGTGGTACAGCTCGAGCTGGAGCAGGAGGGAGACGTCGTTCCCGTAGACGTTCCACAGTCCGCCGCCGAACCCCAACCGTCCTCGGTACCAGCCGTCTGCCAGCCAGACACCCAGCGCGTTGCGTCCTGGGGTGAGCAGGCGACGGAGATCGAGGGTCTCGACCACGAGCCGGTGGTCGTAGCTGGTCCACCCGGGCGAGAGGATCGAGTCGGTTGCATCGCAGCCGTTCACCTCCAGGTCAGCGACCCCGTGCGCCGTCACGTACGCACGGGCTCCGACGACGTCAGCGGGAACGTCGAACTCCGCACGGAGGAGGAACGCCGGCCGCGGCTCATCCTCCTGTGCTTCGAGCGACGGTGACACGAAGTCGGACGTCCAGTCGTTCGCCGTCAAGGTTCGTTCGATCGTGATCGGCGCCGACCACGGTGTCGGCTCGTCAGACGCCGAGGTCCAGGCCCGGACCCGGACGTCGACGCGCTCCCTGGGCCCGATGTCACCGTCGCTCCACCGCTGCAGGACGGTCTCGTCGCCGTCGTGCCGGACCCGCCGCGGCGCTCGAGCGTGCGGCGCGTAGTGGATCTCGTAGCCCGTCTGCCGCTCGCCGTCCACGGTGTCGACGAGGCGCCAGCTCAGGCGGGGCCGGGGCGTGTCGACGACGTACGGTGCGGTCAGGTGCTCTGGACGAAGATCGACGACGCGGGTCATCCCTTCACCGATCCAGCCGTCAGACCCTTCATCACGCGCTGGTTGAGGACCAGATAGATCGCCAGCGTGCCGAGCACGTTGAGTGAGATCGCGGCGAATGTCGGACCGTACTGGACCTGTCCGAACTGCCCCGTGAAGTTCAGCAGCCCGACCTGGATGGTGCGCAGGTCGTCCCTGCTGGTGAAGGTGAGCGCGATCAGCAGGTCGTTCCAGATGAAGAAGAACTGGACGAGCGCGACCGTGAAGATCGCGTTGCGGATCAGCGGGAAGCCGATCGTCAGGAACGTGCGCAGAGCACCCGCACCGTCGAGGGCGGCGGCTTCGAAGATCTCCCGCGGCACTCCGCGGAAGTACGTCGCGATCATGAACACCGTCAACGGAAGCCCGATGGCCGTGTAGGTGATGATCAGGGGCCACAGCGTACCTGTCAGTCCGGTCCTGACGTAGATCGTGAACAGGGGGAGCAGGATCATCTGGGCCGGAACCATGATGCCCGCGAGGAACAGGAAGAGGACCACGTTGCGTCCGCGCCACACCATGACCTGGAGCGCAAAGGCAGCCGCGACACCGAGGACGATCGTCAGGGCGAGCGAGGGGAAGACCGCCACCACGCTGTTGCGGATGTACGTACCGAGGTTGCCTTCGGTCCAAGCGGTGGCGTAGTTGTCGAGCGACCACGACTCCGGCAGGGCGAACACGGAGTTGTTGAGGAACTCATCCTGGCTCTTGAAGGATCCGAGGACCAGCCAGATGAGCGGGTAGGCGACGATCACCAGCAGCACGGTGGTCGCGATCGCGGCCAGGACTCGACGGGCGGTGCGGCGTCGCGGACCCTTCGAGGCTCTGGGTGCGGCGCTGGAGGTCACGGTCGTGCCTGTCAGGGTGCCGGTGGACATGTCAGGCCTCCGTAGCGTCGCGTCGAGCAGAGCGGAAGATCACGAGCGTCACGAGCAGGCACAGGACGCTCAGCAGGAGCGCGATGGTGCTGCCGTACCCGTACTGCCCGTATGCGAACGACGTCTGGAACATGTAGAGCGTCAGTGGGGTGGTGGTGCTGCCGGGTCCACCGCTGGTCAGTGCGACGACCGAGTCGAAGACCTTCAAGGTCCCGTTGATGCTGAAGACCAGCGATGCCAGCAGGACGGGCAGACTCAGCGGCACGACGATGTGCCGCACGAGGGCGAGCCACGAGGCGCCGTCGAGCCGTGCGGACTCGATCATCTCCTCGGGGATGTCGATCAGTCCCGCGTAGAGCAGCACCGCGTAGAACCCCATCGACCGCCACGTCTCCATGAGCAGGAGCACGACGAACGACGTGCCTCCGGCCGAGAACCAGTCGACGGGTGACAGCCCCACGAGCTCGAGCAGCTGGTTGACCGGTCCTGTCCTGGGGGCGACCTCGAAGAGCTGTTGGAACAGCAGCGCCACCGCAACCGTCGGAATGACGACGGGGAAGAAGACGAGGGTCCGGACGAGTCCCGACCGACGCCGAAGGACGAACACGTAGAACAGTGCCAGTGCGTACCCCGCACCGACCTGCACCACCGTCAGGACCAGCGCGAATCGCACGGTGAACCACAGGGCCTCGTGCGCCTTCGGGTCGGAGACGAGCTCCCGGAAGTTGTCGAGGCCGACGAAGTGGAACCCGCTGATCGCGTTGCCCTCGAAGGCGGTGTAGCCGAAGGACCACACCACGGGCACGAGCATGACGAGCGAGTAGAGGACAAGTGCGGGGCCGAGCAGCACAACGATGGCTCGTCGGTCTCCGAGGACGCGGTTCATGGGTGTCCTGTCAAGGGGAAGGGTCGCGGCGGCGGGGCGAGCCGTGGGCGCCGGGCAGGGGGGCCGGCGCCCACGGCAGTCTGGTCAGCCCAGGTCGCGCTGGACTGCCGCCATGAAGTCCTCCGGGCTCATCTTCCCGGTGACGAGAAGCTGCGCGTTCGTCTGACTCGTCGTCGCGGCCTCGGGGTTGAAGAGCGCCTCGAACCACAGGACCGTCTCGTCGGTGCGGTCGATCTCTTCCTGCACGAGCGCCGTGAGAGGGGGCAGGTCGGATGCGTCGACGTCGGAGGCGAAGCCGGTGATCACTCCTTGATCGGCGAGTGACTGGGTGCCGAAGTTGTCGGCGATGCAGCCGAGCCACTCCTTCGCACCGCTGTCGAACGCGCTGTCCGCCATGGCGAGGGGGACCCCGATGTTGGCTGCGAGCTGGCTCGACGTGCCGGCTCCGCCCTCGACGTCCGGGAACGGCAGGAATCCGATGTTCTCGGCCCCGATCTTGTTCTGAGCGGGGTCGTTGAAGTTGGCGAGGGCCCAGCTGCCCATGTAGAACATCGCGGCGTCACCGGTGAGGAACTGATTGAGTGCGCCGTCGTAGTCGATGGAGCCGACGGACTTGCCGAAGAACCCCTCCGCTCCCAGGTCCGCGATCGCCTCGGCTGCGGCGACGTACTCAGGATCGGTCAGCGCTGCGTCGCCGTCGGCAACCTTCTGGAGCGCATCGGGACCGAGGGTGCGGTAGAGGTAGTTGCCGACGAGGCGGGTCAGCGGCCAGCCGTCCTTGCCGTCGGCAGAGAGCGGTGTGATGCCGGCTGCGGCAAGCTCGGTGGCGGCGTCGACGAGCTCGGTCCACGTGGTCGGCGGCGTGATCTCGTTGTCCTCGAAGAGTGCCTTGTTGTACCAGATGCCCTCGACGTTGAACTCGGTCGGCAGCACGTAGGTCGTGTCGCCGTAGATGGCTTCGATCGTCGACTGGGCAGCAGGGATGATGGCATCGGTCTTCCCGAGCGACTCGAGCTCGCTGCCCACGTCGACGAGCTGGCCGGCGTCGTCAAGCTCCTGCGCCAGGAGCGGGCTGTTGCCACTCGCGAACAGCGTCGGCAGCGCTCCCTGTCCGCTCTGGAGCTGGAGCTGCTGGTCGTAGGTGGCCTGCGGCTGGGTCGTCACCTCCAGTGGTGCCGCTTCGTTCTCGGTCGAGCACGCGTCCTCGCTGAGGGCGGTGAGCGTGTCCTGGATCGAGGTGTTCTCGGCGAACGAGAGGTACGAGAACGCCGAGGAGCCCTCCGCTCCGGCGCTGCTGTCCGAGCTGCCGGAGCAGCCGGTGAGCAGAAGCGCTCCCGCGGCAGCTGCCGCTGAGATCACCGTGGTCGTACGGCGAGTGTTCGTGCGTGCGGTCATCACGCGTCCCTCCAGGTCTGGGTGTGTGCTGTTGAAGCGCTTCAAGACCAGGACCGTAACGAGTGCGTTGCGTCACATCAACCGCCGGTTACGAAATTTCTCCCGCTCAAAAACAATGTGATGGTGGGCATCAGCACCCTGGATGGGGAAGCAGCCCGGGGAACCGCGGGCTCGCGGGAGTTGAAGCGCATCAAGAAGGACCGCCGGGGCCGTATGCTGTGTCCGGCCGAACCGCGGACGAGAAGGGAGCAGGACGTGCCGGAGCCAGCAGCCGGAGGTCGCGCACGTGCGGGCATCGCCGACGTCGCAGCACTTGCTGGCGTCTCGCAGGGCACTGTGTCGAACGTGCTCAACCATCCCGACCGCGTCGCGGCGAAGACCCGGGACAAGGTGCGGCGCGCGATGGACATGCTCGACTACGTGCCGAACGGTCTCGCCCGTTCGCTCGCCGCCGGCTCCAGCCAGGCGCTCGGGCTCGTGGTCTCCGACCTCGGGAACTCCGTGTTCGTCGACATCGCTCGTGGAGCGGAGCAAACGGCGGAGTCGACCGGCGGGACACTTCTTCTCGCCAACAGCGACGGCCGGCTGGAGCGCGAGGCCAGCTATCTTGCGGTCTTCGCTCAGAGCCGGGTGTCCGGGATCCTGATCACCCTGAACGACGCGGGGCACTATGCCGCGATCAGCCGAATCGCTCCCTCGGGCACACCCGTCGTCATGCTCAACCACCGAGCCGATCCTGGGCGATTCTGCTCGGTGAGCGTCGACGACGAGCTGGGGGGTTACCTTGCGACCCGCCACCTGATCGAGACAGGCCGCCGCCGTCTGGTCTTCGTCGGGGGCCCGGACAAGCTCGCACCGATCCAGCAGCGAGCACGTGGGTTCCGGCGTGCTGTCGCCGAGTCCGGGGTGTCTGCGATCGAGGTGGTTCCCCCGTGGATCAACCGCGCTGACGGATGGCGTATCGGTGCCGACCTGGCCGGCCGGGTCATCGACGGAGACGCGGACGGCATCGTTGCCTCCACCGACCTCCTGGCGGCAGGGATCGTCCAGTCTCTCGCGGGTCGTGGTGACATCCAGATCCCACGCGACGTCGCCATCATCGGCTACGACAACAACCAGGCTGCGTGGGACAGCCCGTTGCCCATCTCGACCGTCATGCAGCCTGGGCACGAGATGGGCAGCGTCGGCGCCGCAATGGTTGCCGACGAGGTGGAGGAGTCGGGGGAGCACGTCCACCGCTGCGCGGTCCTGTCCCCGAAGGTGCTCGTCCGCGATTCCTCGATGAAGATCGCGTGACGGTCACAACGCCCCCTTCGGTCACGGGTGTACGCACGCAACGATGGACGGAATGACTCACCCTCTGGTGCACCAGACACGCGGCGGCCCCGCGAGCGGGGCTGTGCAGGACGCTGCGGGCCTGCCGCGTACCCAACCTCGCCGCGGCCGTGACTGCCGAGGCCGGGCGCGGACGGTGCGAAGCTCGTCGTCGGCGCCGGTCAGGCCGGGGTGATGCGGAGCGGGACGGAGCGCCATCCGCGGAGCGTGTTGTTGTGGTGCCGCACGGCCGTGCCGGCGAGCTCGATCCGCTCGATCCGGCGCGCCATCGCCGTGAGGACGGCCTCGGCCTCGAGCCGCGCGACGTGCTGTCCCACGCACTGGTGGATCCCCATCCCGAAGCCGACGTGACCGGACGGGTCGCGGGACAGGTCGAAGCGGTCGGGGTCGGTCCACCGCCGCGGGTCGCGGTTGGCGGAGGCGAGCACGAGCAGCACCTTGTGCCCGTCCGGAACCACCACGCCGTCCACGTCGACGTCGCAGGTCGTCGTACGGAAGAACGTCTGCACCGGCGACTCCAGCCGTACGGCCTCGTCGAACGCGACCCGCGCGAGACTCGGCTGAGCCCGCAGCCGCTCCCACTGGTCGGGCTGTTCGGCGAACGCGTGCAGCACGGAGCTGAGCCCGTGGACCGTCGTGTCGACTCCGGCCGTGAGCAGCGAACGCACGATCAGCGGCGCCATCGCGTGCGTGATGTCGCCGCGGTCGGCCGCCGCCCAGATGTCGGCGCCGAACCCGACCTCCGCCAGCGCTTCGCGCTCGCACTGCGCCCCGATCCACGCGGAGACGTCGCCGATGCGCGCCAGACCCTTGTGGACCAGCTCGTTCGCGGGACCGAACGCGTTGAAGGCGTGGTCCCCGTACGGGAGGAGGTTCTCCCGACCGTCGGGGCGGAGTCCGAGGGCGTCGGGGAACACCCGCAGCGGGAACACGTCGGCGATGTCGTGCGCCCCGTCGAGCTCGGTCCGGTCGAGGAGCTCGTCGACCAGCGTCTCCGCGTCGGCGAACCACTGATCGCGCAGGCTGCGGAGACGCCGCGGGTTGAGGATCTCCTCGAGCACGTGCCGGGGCGCGTCGTGGTGGGGCGGATCCGCCTCGAGCAGCAGGCTCGGCGGGCGCCACGGCTTCTCGGTCCGGAAGTTCGACAACCCGACCCCGGCCGCTGACTGGAAGGTCTGCCAGTCGGTCAGCGCGGCGTGGACGTCGGCATACCGCCCCATCGCGAAGAGGTCGTACTGCGGCAGGTACGCGATCCGGCCGGCGTCGCGCAGGCGCTGGTGGAACGGCGCCGGGTCGTTGAGCACCTCGGTGCCGAACGGGTCGTCGGTCAGGATCGGGGCGGTTCCGCTGTCGAGGACGGTCATGGTCGGCTCCAGGGAGGGTGAGGTCGCGGGCGGTTCAGAGGTCGAGGACGAGGCGGTCGCTGCACGCTCGGGAGACGCAGACGAACATCGTGTCGCCGCGCTCGCGCTCGTCGTCGGACAGCAGGGCGTCGCGGTGGTCGGGGACGCCGGCGACGACGCCGGTCTCGCAGGTGCCGCAGATGCCCTGGCGGCACGAGGTGAGGACGTGGACGCCGGCGTCGGCGAGCGCGTCGATGACCGGGCGGCCCGGCGCGACCTCGACGACCCGGCCGGACGCGGCCAGCTCGATCTCGAACGACGTGCTGCGGACGGGCGCGGGCTGGTCGGCGGCGACGAACCGCTCCGTACGGACCGATCCCGCCGGCAGCATGGTGCCGCGCGCCTCGACGGCGGCGAGCAACGGAGCCGGCCCGCAGCACGAGACCCGCGTCCCTTCGGGGAGCGACGCCATCGCCGCGCCGAGATCGAGGAGGCCCTCGGCGTCCTGCGGCACGACCCGGACCCGCGACCCGTACGCCTCGAGCTCCTCGAGGTACGCCATCGAGGACCGGCTGCGTCCCCCGTACAGCAGCTCCCACGACCCGCCCATCGCCTCGACCGCGCGCACCATCGCCAGGATCGGCGTGATCCCGATGCCGCCCGCGATGAACAGATGATGCGGTGCGGGGGAGAGCCGGAAGTGGTTCCGCGGGCCGCCGATGCCGAGCAGGTCGCCCGGTTCGAGGTCGTCGTGGACCGCTGCGGAGCCGCCGCGGCCGTCGGGCTCACGCAGGACGGCGATCGTGTACGTGGTGGCGTCGCGCCGGTCGCCGCACAGCGAGTACTGCCGGACGTGGTCGCCGGGGAGCACGAGATCGATGTGCGAGCCCGGCGTCCAGTCGGGCAGGCGGCGGCCGTACGGGTCGGCGAGCGTCAGCTCGCACACACCGTCGGCGACGAGGCGCTTGGCGACGACCGTCACCGTGGTCCGGCTGTCGGCGTCGCCGGTCGGCGCCGCGGTGGCGGTGAACGGCTGCGGTGAGGATGTGAGCACGGTCACGATCGTCGGTCCGCGGAGCGGTGCCGGCGAAGACCCGTTCCACTCAGTGGGAGGGTTGTGTGCGCCGCGTCACGCGCCCGCCGCGGCCCGCGTCACGCGCGATCCGGCGTCGTCATCGTCCGCTGGATGCCCTGGGCTGCGGCCCGCAGCGCCGGAACCACCCGTACGGCCGTGTCGTCGTTGGGCACCACCACGCCGAGCGCCGCGATCACGCGGTCGCGGTCGTCGCGGACCGGCACGGCCACGCCGGCCGCCGCGGGTCGGATGTGGCCGGGCGTGTGGACGAACCCGGTCCGGCGGATCTCGGCCAGGTGGACGCGAAGACGGTCCGGGCTGGTGATGGTGTCCGCGGTGTACGGGCGCAGGGGCCCGGCGAGCACCATCGCCTGAACCTCCGTGTCCGCGTGCGCGAGCAGGACGAGGCCGCTCGACGACGCGTGCAGCGGGAGGCGGCCCGCGACCTCGGTGACGTTGATGACGGCGTTGCGGGCAGAGAGCCGTTCGACGAACAGCACGTCGTGCCCCTCGAGCACGCCGAGCTGCACGTGGTGGCGTACGACGGTGTGCAGGTCCTCCATGAACGGCAACGCAGCCTCGCGCAGACCACGTGTCGGGGCCGCCCGGGATCCGAGCTCCCAGAGTCGGACGCCCACGCGGATCCGGCGGCCGTCGTCGGTGCGGGCGAGCAGGTCGTGGCGGACCAGCTCCGCGACCATCCGCGAGGTCGTCGACAACGGCAGTCCGGAGCGGCGGGACAGCTCGGAGACCGTCAGCGCCGTCGAGCGGGTGTCGAACGCGCTGAGGATCCTCACCGCACGGGCGAGCACACCGTCGGGCGGCTCCGGCGCCGCTGAGGGGCCTGGGGTCACCGCGGCTCCAGCGCGCTCAGGATGGAGCTCACCAGGAGCGGCTCGGCATCGTCGGCCGTGTGGTCGCCGCGGGTCACGGCGGCCGAGGCGCCGTGGAGGATGCTCTGGATCATGGTGACCTGCCACGTCACGGGCTGGTCGGTTCGGAAGCTCCCTGCGGACCGGCCGCGCTCGAGCAGCGCGCGCATCCGTACGACGGGCTGCTCGTGCGCGGTCCGGAGGGTGTCGGGGCTCAGCGTCTTCTCGGCGGCCTGGACGAGCGCGCCGGTGCGGTGGGTGACGCGCCAGGAGGCCGACAGCAGTCGCGTGATCGCGTCGATCGGATCCCCGTCGAGGTCCACAGCGGTCAGCTCGTCCTCCGCGCGCGTCATCACGGTGTCGACGACCTGCTCGATCAGGGCCGCGCGCGAGTCGAAGTGCCCGTAGAGCGTGACGCGTCCGACGCCGGCCTCGTCCGCGATCTCGGCGATCGTGGCATCCGGGTTGCGCGCGAGACAGCGCGCGGCGGCGTCGATGATCGCGGCGATGTTCTTCCGGGCGTCGGCGCGCTTGGGCGCGGGGCTGGCGTCGGTCACGAACCCCATTGTGGTGCAGGAACTTATCTCGTACAGCCATGTTCGAGTTTGTGGTAGTGTCGCGATCTCGAACACAGGTGTACGAGATCGGGGGAAGAGAGATGACGGTCGTTCGCTTCGTACGGCACTTCGCCGAGATGATCCTGGCGATGGTGCTGGGGATGATGCTGCTGCACCCGCCGTGGCGCGCTGTCGCGGACGCGACCGACGCCGCGTGGATGGGCTGGGCCGAGATCGACGCGCTGGCGATGGCGACGGCGATGGCCGTGCCGATGGCGGCATGGATGTGGTTCCGCGGGCACGGCCGGGCTGCGATCTGGGAGATGTCGCTGGCGATGTACGCGGGGTTCGTGCTGTTCTTCCCGCTGCTGTGGGCCGGTGCGATCGGCGGTGACGCGATGTACGCGCTCGGTCACGTCGCGATGGTCGTGCTGATGCTGGCCGTCATGCTGCGGCGACCGCACGAGTACGCGCACCGTCACGGAGCGGAGGTGGATCGTGCACCGGAGCCTCACCCGGCCGCTGGGGGATGAGTCGGGCCCGGCCGCACGGCGCCCCGCGTGGTGGCGTACGTGGCTGTCATGGACGCCCGCGCTCATCGGCATCGCGGCGGGCGTCTTCCAGCTCGTCTCCGACCCGCACGATCTGGACGGGATCCTGACCGTGCTCCTGCTCGCCACCGGCGGGTACGCCGTGATCGCCTACGCGGGACGGCCCGCGTGGTCGTGGCCCCTGCTCGCAGTCGTGGTCGCCATCCATCTCGCGGGCGAGCTGCTCCCCGTACCCGGGATCGCCCTCATCACGATCGTCACGCTCGAGGTCGTCGTCCTCGGTGCGATCCAGGGGAGGTGGCGGCCGCCGCCGCGTGAGCAGGCGTGGCAGGGGTGGGCGGGATTCGGATTCATCGCGTGCGTCCTCAGCACCGTCTGGCTCGACACCGGGGCCGCGGTGGTCGTCGTCGCGATCGGTCTGCTCGCGCACGGCGCGTGGGACATCGTCCACCTCAGGCGGCGCGTCGTGGTCGCGCCATCAATGGCGCAGTGGTGCGCCGGACTCGACATCACCCTCGGCGCGGGCGCACTCGCGATCGCCGTCGTGGGGTGAACGAGGGCGGGCGCCGGCTCGCACCGCCGGCGGGGCCGGCGGTGAGTGAGTTCCCACGGTCACGCGCTGCGTGGGAAACAGCTCACCGCCGACCGGGGGTGGTGAGTGAGTTCCCACGGGCATGCGCTGCGTGGGAACCAGCTCACCGCCGGGCGGGGGTGGTGAGTGGGTTCCCACGGGCTCGCGCTGCGTGGGAACCCACTCACCGCCAGCCCGGGACCGGACGGCGGGCGCAGGGGCCGCGGTCGTACGCAGCCCTCAGTCGTCGGTGACGGTGAGGGTGACCTCGATGTTGCCGCGGGTCGCGTTCGAGTACGGGCAGACCTGGTGGGCCTGCTCGGTCAGCTGCTCGGCGGTGGCGCGGTCGAGGTTCGGCAGGGCGACCTCGAGCTCGACGGCGAGTCCGAACCCGCCCTCGCCGTTCTGGCCGATCGAGACCCGCGCGCCGACGGTCGAGTCGGACACGTCGGCCTTGGTGGCGCGGGCGACGCTGCGCAGTGCTGAGTGGAAGCATGCGGCGTAGCCGACCGCGAAGAGCTGCTCCGGGTTCGTCCCGTCGCCGCTCCCGCCCATCTCCTTGGGGATCGCGAGGTCGACCTCGACGCGGCCGTCGGAGGAGCGGCCGGAGCCGTTGCGTCCGTCGCCGGTGGCGAGTGCTTCAGCGGTGTAGAGGGGGGTCATGCGCTGTCCTTCCGTCGATGGGGATCGTGTCGGTTCTCGTCCAGAGAGTCCGCGAGTCGGCGAACCGCATCGCGCAGGTCTGCCGACTCGTCGAGGCTCAGGCCGGTGGCGAGGTACGCCTGGCGCGGAACGTCGCGCGCCCGCTGCTCCAGGGCCCGACCGTCGTCGGTCAGCACGACGTCCACGACCCGCTCGTCGGAGGCCGACCGCTCACGGCGGACCAGCCCGGCCGACTCCAGTCGCTTGAGGAGCGGGGAGAGGGTGCCGCTGTCGAGTCGCAGGCGTTCGCCCAGGTCCCCGACACTGAGGCGCTCCTGCTCCCACACCACGAGCATCACGAGGTACTGCGGGTAGGTGATGCCGAGCTCGGCGAGCAGCGGACGGTACGACGCGGTCATCGCGCGGGACGCGGAGTAGAGCGCGAAGCACAGCTGCTGGTCGAGTGTCGGCATGGCCACGCGGTAAGTATTGCGCGCAATTCAGTTGTGCACAACTCATTGCGTCCAGGCCTGCACCCCATGGCCTCGAGGTGGAGAACAGGGGAAGGGTTTCCGGCATCGCGAGATCGCATTAGTATCTGCGTATGCACGCAGATACTAAGGAAGTCCAGGTCGGGATCGACAGCCCGTACGTGGATCTCGCCGCCGAGGTCTTCACGCTGCTCGCGGACCCGACGCGGATCCGGATCATCTTGGTGCTGCGCTCAGGCGAGTCCTCGGTGGGCAACCTGGCCGAGACGGTGGGGAAGTCGCCGGCGGCGGTCTCCCAGCACCTCGCGAAGCTGCGGTGGGGGCGGATCGTGCGTGCGCGCCAGGAGGGGAACCGTGTGTACTACTCGCTCGTCGACGAGCACGCTCGGACGCTCGTCACCCAGGCCGTCTTCCAGGCCGAGCACGCGGTCGACGAGCAGCCCGCGCACCATGCCCCGTCCGCACGTGGAGCGTGACGTGGACGCCACCCGCCACGCGCACAGCCACGGGCACGGTCACGCGCACAGCCACGGGCACAGTCACGCCCACGGCGTCCGGGCATGGCTGAAGGGCGTGTTCGTCCCGCACTCGCACGACGTCTCCGACTCGATCGACGACGCCCTCCAGGCCAGCCGAGCGGGTATCCGCGCGGTGAAGGTCAGCCTCGTCCTTCTCGGCCTGACCGCCGCGGCTCAGCTCGTGATCGTCGTCGTGAGTGGATCGGTTGCGCTGCTCGCCGACACGATCCACAACGTCTCCGACGCACTCACGGCGATTCCGCTCTGGATCGCCTTCGTGCTCGCCCGGCGCCCGGCATCGCCGCGCTACCCGTACGGGTTCGGACGTGCGGAGGACCTGGCCGGCCTGTTCGTCGTCGCGATGATCGCACTGTCCGCACTGGTGGCCGGCGTCGAGTCCGTCCGGCGCCTCGCGGACCCCCAACCGCTCGAGCACCTCGGGTGGGTGGCAGCAGCCGGTGTCGTGGGGTTCGCCGGCAACGAAGCCGTCGCGGTGCTCCGCATCCGTGTGGGGCGGCGCATCGGCTCGGCGGCGCTGGTCGCCGACGGCGTGCATGCACGGGCGGACGGGTTCACGTCGCTCGCGGTGGTGATCGGCGCCGGCGGCGTCTGGGCCGGCTTTCCTCTCGCCGACCCGATCGTCGGGCTCGTCATCACAGCCGCCATCGTCGTCCTGCTCGCCGGAACCGCACGCGATGTCGGCCGTCGCCTGCTCGACGGCGTCGACCCCGGCCTGGTCGCGCAGGTCGAGCAGGCCCTCGTCGAGGTCCCGGACGTCGAGCGCACGACCGACGTCCGGTTGCGGTGGTCCGGGCACCGTCTGCTGGTTCAGGTGAGCGTCGCGGTCTCTCCGGGCACCAGCGTGGCGGCAGCTGACGCCATCGCCGGTCGCGCAGCCGCTGCCGTACGGAGGGCTCTGCCCAGTGCCGGGCGCGTCGACATCACCACGACTCCGTCGGCCGCCGCCTGACGGGTTTGTCGGGCAAGTGCAGAATGTCCCGGTGGACCTCCTGATCGAGCCGGCCAACTTCGACGACCCCCAGCTGGCCGCCTTCCTCCAGCAGCACCTCGACGACATGGAGCCGACCGCTCCGCCGGAGAGCCGACATGCGCTCGACCTCGACGCGCTGCGCGCTCCGAACGTACGGATGTGGGTCGTACGCGAGGGCGAGGTGATCCGCGGGACCGGCGCGATCGTCGAGCTCGAGCCGGGCCACGAGGAGATCAAGAGCATGCGCACCGACCCCTCCGTACGGGGTGAGGGCCTCGCCCGCCGCATGCTCACCTGGATGCTCTACGACGCACGGGACCGCGGCGTCGAACGCGTCTCGCTGGAGACGGGGAGCATGGAGTACTTCGCACCGGCCCGGGCGCTGTACGCGTCCGCGGGGTTCACCGAGTGCGCGCCGTTCGGGGCCTACCGCGAGGACCCGAACAGCACCTTCATGACCCTGACGCTCTGACCTGCACGGCCTGACGCAGGCTGATGCGAATCGACGATGCATCCGGACCGTGAGGTGGTCCGGATGCATCGTCGTTCGTCAGAGGTCAGTCCTTGATCTCGCAGACGACCGCGCCCGCGGCGAGGGTCTCGCCCGGCGTCGCGTTCAGTCCGGTCACCGTGCCGGCCTTGTGCGCGTTCAGGGGCTGCTCCATCTTCATCGCCTCGATCACGACGATCAGCTCGCCCTCGGCGACGGTCTGACCGTCCTCGACCACGGTCTTGACGATCGTGCCCTGCATCGGGGAGACGAGCGCGTCGCCGCCGGCCGCAGCACCGCCGCCGGCCTTCTTGCCGCGCTTCGGCTTCTTCGCGCCGCCCGCTGCGGCCGCGGCGCCGATCGCGCCCATCCCCGCGGGCAGCACGACCTCGAGCCGCTTGCCGCCGACCTCGACCGTGACGGACTCACGCTCACCGGCCTCGGGCGCGTCCGCCGGCACCGCCTCGTACGGCGCGATGTCGTTGTCGAAGTCGGTCTCGATCCACGTCGTGTAGACGCCGAACGTGCCGCCGGCCGCGTTGTACGCGGGGTCGTCGAGCACGCGGCGGTGGAACGGGATCACGGTCGGCATGCCGTCGATCACGAACTCGTCCAGCGCGCGACGCGAGCGCTCGATCGCCTGCTCGCGGGTCGCGCCGGTGACGATCAACTTCGCGATCAGCGAGTCGAACGAGCCCGGGACCGTCTCACCCTCGACGTAGCCGGAGTCCATCCGCACGCCTGGGCCCGACGGCGGCTCGAACCGCGCGAGCGTCCCCGGCGCCGGGAGGAAGTTGCGGCCCGCGTCCTCGGCGTTGATCCGGAACTCGATCGAGTGTCCGCGGATCTCCGGGTCGTCGTACCCCAGCTCCTCGCCGGCGGCGATCCGGAACATCTCGCGGACGAGGTCGCGCCCGGTGACCTCCTCGGAGACCGGGTGCTCGACCTGCAGGCGGGTGTTGACCTCGAGGAACGAGATCGTGCCGTCGGTGCCGACGAGGAACTCGCACGTGCCCGCGCCGACGTAGCCGGCCTCGCGCAGGATCGCCTTCGACGAGGAGTAGAGGCGCTCGAGCTGGTCGTCGGTGAGGAACGGCGCGGGCGCCTCCTCGACGAGCTTCTGGTGACGGCGCTGCAGCGAGCAGTCGCGGGTCGAGACGACCACGACGTTGCCGTGAGAGTCGGCCAGGCACTGTGTCTCGACGTGCCGCGGCTTGTCGAGGAACTTCTCGACGAGGCACTCGCCCCGACCGAAGGCGGTGACCGCCTCACGGACCGCGGAGTCGAACTGCTCGGGGATCTCCTCCAGCGTGCGGGCGACCTTCAGGCCGCGGCCGCCCCCGCCGAAGACAGCCTTGATGGCGACCGGAAGGCCGTGCTCCTCCGCGAACGCGATGATCTCGTCCGCGTCGGCGACCGGGTCCTTGGTGCCCGGCGCCAAGGGCGCGTCGGCCCGCTCGGCGATGTGCTTGGCCTTGGCCTTGTCGCCCAGGGCCTCGATCGCGGCCGGCGGGGGGCCGATCCAGATCAGGCCGGCGTCGATCACGGCCTGGGCGAAGTCGGCGTTCTCGGCGAGGAATCCGTACCCGGGGTGGACCGAGTCGGCGCCGCTGCGCTTCGCGAGCTCGACGATCTTCTCGATCGACAGGTACGTCTCCGCCGGCGTCACGCCGCCGAGCGCGTACGCCTCGTCGGCCAGCTTGACGAACAGCGCGTCACGGTCGGCGTCGGCGTACACCGCGACGCTGCCGATGCCGGCGTCCTTGCACGCGCGCACCACCCGGACCGCGATCTCGCCGCGGTTCGCGACCAGCACCTTCTGCAGAGGGGTGACGGTGGGTCCAGTCATGCGATGGGGCTCCTGTGGTTGTGTGGCGAAGTCGGTGGTCGGTGGGCCCGGTCGGCCCGGGAGTCAGCGGGCGAGCGCCGAACGGTGCCAGCCGTCCGGGCCGTGACGGTGCGGCGGGCGTACGGCGAGGGCCGGGTCGCCCCACGCGGAGCGGCGCTTCGGGCGGGTGTTCGCCGCGGCCGCTGCTGCGGCTGCGGCCGCGCGGGCGCTCACGACCGCGACCAGCGCCGCGGTCTCCTCCGGCGTCGGGTCGCCCTTGACGATGCGAAGGAGGGGTGTGGTGGGGTCTCGATCGCTCGCTTCGCTCGCGCCTCGACCGACGGGGGTGGGGTCGTCGCTCGCGCCTCGACCGACGGGGGTGGGGTCGTCGCTCGCGCCTCGACCGACGGGGGTGGGGTCGGCGCTCACAGCGGGATGTTCCCGTGCTTCTTGGGCGGCAGCGTCTCGCGCTTGGTGCGCAGCAGCCGCAGGCCGCGGACGATCTCGGCGCGGGTCTCGTGCGGCTGGACCACCTGGTCGATGTAGCCGCGCTCGGCCGCGATGTAGGGGTTGGCGAGCGTCTGCTCGTACTCGTCGATCAGCTCGATCCGCTTGCTGTCCGGATCGTCGGCCGCGGCGAGGGTCTTGCGGTGCAGGATGTTGACCGCGCCCTGCGCTCCCATCACCGCGATCTGCGCGGTCGGCCACGCAATGTTGAGGTCGGCGCCGAGGTGCTTGGACCCCATCACGTCGTACGCTCCGCCGTACGCCTTGCGCGTGATCACCGTGAGCAGCGGGACGGTGGCCTCGGCGTAGGCGTAGATCAGCTTCGCGCCGCGGCGGATGATGCCGTTCCACTCCTGGTCGGTGCCCGGCAGGAAGCCCGGGACGTCGACGAACGTGAGCACCGGGATGTTGAAGGCGTCGCAGGTCCGGACGAACCGCGCTGCCTTCTCCGAGGCGTCGATGTCGAGCGTGCCCGCGAACTGCATCGGCTGGTTCGCGACCACGCCGACGCTGCGGCCCTCGACGCGGCCGTACCCGATCAGGATGTTCGGGGCGAACAGCGGCTGGACCTCGAGGAAGTCTTCGTCGTCCAGCACCGACTCGATCACGGTGTGCATGTCGTACGGCTGGTTCGGGGAGTCCGGGATCAGCGTGTCCAGCGCGAGGTCGACGTCGCTGAGCTCGAGGTCCGCCGGGTCCTCGAAGGACGGCGCATCCTCCATGTTGTTCTGCGGGAGGAACGACAGCAGCGCCTTGACGTACTCGATCGCGTCGTCCTCGTCGGAGGCCATGTAGTGCGCGTTGCCCGACTTCGTGTTGTGGGCGCGGGCGCCGCCGAGCTCCTCCATCGAGACGTCCTCGCCGGTGACGGTCTTGATGACGTCGGGGCCGGTGATGAACATGTTGGAGGTGCCGTCGACCATGATCGTGAAGTCGGTGACGGCGGGGGAGTAGACGTGGCCGCCGGCGCAGGAGCCCATGATCATGCTGATCTGCGGGATCACGCCGGACGCGTGCACGTTGCGCTTGAAGATCTCGCCGTAGAGGCCGAGCGAGACCACACCCTCCTGGATCCGCGCGCCGGCGCCCTCGTTGATGCCGATGATCGGCGAGCCGGTCTTGATCGCGAGGTCCATGATCTTCGTGATCTTCTCGCCGTAGACCTCGCCGAGGCTGCCGCCGAAGACCGTGAAGTCCTGGGAGAACACGCACACCTGGCGGCCGTCGACCGTGCCGTAGCCGGTCACGACGCCGTCGCCGTACGGGCGGTTCTTCTCCAGGCCGAAGGCCGTGCTGCGGTGCCGGGCGAGCTCGTCGACCTCGACGAACGAGCCCTCGTCGAAGAGCAGCTCGATCCGCTCGCGCGCGGTCTTCTTGCCGCGTGCGTGCTGCTTCTCGACCGCACGGGCCGAGCCCGCGTGCACGGCCTGGTCGAGGCGGCGGTCGAGGTCGGCGAGCTTGCCCGCCGTGGTGTGCGTGTCGATCTGCTCCGGTTCGGGTGCCGCTTCTGCGCTCAAGGAATCCGTCCGCTCATCGATTGAAACTCAGTTGCAGTTGATGATACTAAGACTCACGCACGTGCTTGTCCATGCCGGCCCGAGGAGACCCGTGAGCACTCGACAGGCGATCGCCGACGCGGCGTTCCGGCTGTTCGGCAGCCAGGGCTACGACTCCACCAGTGTGGACGACATCGCGGCGGCCGCGGGAGTCAGCCGCAGCACCTTCTTCCGCTCGTACGGGTCGAAGGAGGCGGTGATCTTCCCCGACCACGAGACGCTGCTGTCCCGCGTCGAGCACCGTCTGGAGGCGTCCAGCGAGGCCTCGGCGATCGCGGCAGTCTCCGACGCCGTCCGGATCGTGCTGTTCCACTACGTCGCGGAGGGGGAGCGGGCCCGTGAGCGCTACCGGTTGACCACGACCGTCCCGGCGCTGCGCGAGCGCGAGCTGGTCAGCACCGCCCGCTACCAACAGCTGTTCCGCCGCTACATCAGTCGGTGGAGCGACGGCTCGGAGACCTCGGAGCTGCGTGCGGAGCTGATGGCGGCTGCGGTGGTCGCTGCCCACAACCGTGCGCTGCGGCGCTGGCTGCGGCGCGAGACCACCGATCCGCAGGTCGCGATCGACAGCGCGCTGGCCGAGGTGAACCGGATCTTCGAGCCGCCCGGTGACGGTACGAGCGCGTCCGCCGCGCTGGTCGTCGTACGCGAGGGCGAGTCGCCGGCCGCGGTCGAGGCAGCCGTGTCTCGTGCGCTCGCGGCGTGGTCGACCGGGCCGAACGGCGCCGGGCGGACCTGAGCCGCGCGGGCGGACCGCAGGCGTCAGGCGGATGCGGGCAGCAGGGACGGCGTCCGGCGCAGCAGCCAGGCGAGGGCCGCCGTCGTCAGCAGGAGCCCGACGGCGAGCAGCTCGACGCCCGGCCACCCTGCGCCCGACCACGACCGGCCGGCAGCGCTGCCGAAGACCGACGAGCCGACGTAGTAGGCGAACAGGTACAGCGACGCGGCCTGCCCGGCCGACACACCGCCCGCGTGCGCCCGGGCCGGGACCCATCCGCTGGCCACCCCGTGGACCGCGAAGAACCCTGCGGTCAGCAGCGCGACGCCGACGATCACGCCGGGCAGTGTCGGGATCTCGGTCAGCAGCACGCCGCCGATCGCGATCGCGCAACCGAGCGGGAGCACCGTGCGCCGCCCGAGGCGGTCGGCGAGCCGGCCGAACGTGGTCGAGCTGATCGTGCCCAGCGGGTAGACGAGGAAGACGAGGCTGGCGGCGGCGAGCCCGAGACCGAACGGCGCTTCCGTGAGCCGGAACCCGAGTGTGTTGAACACGGCGACCAGCGCGCCGACCGAGCACGCGCCCACGCCGTACAGCGCGAGCAGCGCGGGATCGGTCACCGCGCGGCGCGTCGTCGTCGCGAGGTGCCGCCACCCGGCCGGCGAGGGTTCGAAGCCGCGCGAGGCGGGCAGGAGGGCGGCGACGGTCGCCGCGCAGGCGAGCGCCACCAGCGCGATCGTGGCGAGCCCCCACCGCCAGCCGAACGCCTCCGCGACCGATCCGGTGACCAGCCGCCCGGCCATCCCGCCGATCGCGGTCCCGCCGACGTACAGGCCGGCCGCGCGGGCGTGGCTGCCGGGATGGAGCTCTTCACGGAGGTACGCGGTGGCGACCGCGGGAAGGCCGGCCAGTGCGACTCCTTCGGCGAGCCGCAGCAGGAGCAGCGCGTGCCAGGTCGGTGCGAGCGCGCAGGCGGCGGCGATGATCGCGGAGGCGGTCAGCGACAGGTGGATCAGGCGGGTCCGGCCGACGCGGTCCGACAGCGGCCCGGCGACGAGCAGGGCCGCCGCGAGCCCGAGGGTGGTCAGCGACAGCGAGAGCGTGCTCTGGGCGGAGGAGACTCCGAAGTCGGCGGCGAGCTCGGGAAGCAGCGCCTGCGTGCTGTAGATCAGCGCGAACGTCGCCAGCCCAGCGGCGAACAACGACACCGAGACCCGGCGGTACGCACGGCTGCCGGGCCGGTGGCCCCGCTCGCCGTCGGGTCCGCACTCGCCCCCGGTGATCGCGTCGCTGCTCACCCGGTCCACTCTGCGCCGCGCCTGTCGATACGGCAAATGTCGCAAGAGTGCCCTATCCATGCGATATCCGTATGATCACTCCCATGCAGATCCGCGACCTGGCCGGCGTGATCGCCGTGGCCGAGCACGGCGGTGTGACCGATGCGGCGGCCGCTCTGGGCATCACGCAGCCGACGATGTCGCGATCGCTCGGCCGGGTGGAGACGGAGCTCGGCGTCCGGCTGTTCGAGCGCGTGCCGAGCGGTGTCGTCCTGAACCCGGACGGCGAGCTCGCCCTCGCCGCGGCCCGCGAGCTCGTCGAGCGGTACGAGCGGCTCCGCGCCGACCTCGCCGAACGCCTCGACCCCGACAGCGGCGTGGTGCGCCTCGCGTTCCTCGACTCGATGGCGACCTCGCTCGTCCCGCGCCTGCTCCGCGACTTCCACCAGGCCGCGCCGCGCGCCCGGATCGAGCTGCGTCAGGAGCCGGGTCACGAGATCGTCCGCGACCTCGGATCCGGTGCCGCCGAGCTCGCGGTCACCTCGCTGCGCCCGGCCGGGGCGTTCGGCTGGATCGGTCTCCAGGAGGAGCGCCTGGTCCTGGTGGTGGCGCCGTCGCACCGTCTCGCCGGCCGCCGCCGCGTCTCGCTCGTCGACCTCGCCGGCGAGGACCTCGTGACGACCCCGGTCGGGTTCGGCTACCGCCGGTTGGTCGACTCGTTGTTCGGCGCTGCCGGGGTCGTGCCGCAGGTCGCCTTCGAGAGCGCCGACCTGGCGACGATCGAGGGCCTGGTCGCGGCCGGGCTCGGCGTCGCGCTGCTGCCGGAGACGCTGGCCGGCGTCTCCGGCACGGCCGGGATCACGCTCGCGGCGCGCGGGGCCCGCCGCTCGATCGGGCTGACCTGGCGGACCGACGTCGCGCTCGCGCCGGCGGCGGCACGGTTCTGCGCGTTCGTCGAGCGCTGGGCGGCCGACGGCGGTTCCTGAGGCGGCCGGCCCCACCCGTACGCGCCGAGCTCAGCTGCGTGATGCGCGCCGCGCCAGCACGACCACGGCGACGACCGCGGCGAGCAGCAGAGCCACGACCACGCCGAGCGCGACGACCAGCCAGGACGGCACGGTCGAACCGTCCGACGCCGCGGCCGCGTCGCCGTCCGACCCGCTGTCGGCGCCGTCGTCCGACGTGCCGCCCGCGCCGGTCGTCGGGGGAGCGCCGACGCCGGTCGAGGTGTCCAGCCCGTCCACCTCGGCGTACTCCGGAGCGCCGTCACCGGCGGTGCCGTAGGTCTGCAGCGTCAGGGTGTACGGGATGGTGACGCCGTCGTCGACGTTCGTGGACATGTTGACCTCGACGTAGCGGACGCCGGCCCGAGCGCCGTCGCGCGCCGAGAACTCCGCGCGGTTGCGGTAGCGGACCACGGGTGTCGTCGCACCCGTGCGGTAGGTCTTCACCTCCTCGCCGAACAGCTGGGTGAACCCGTCGCGCCACCACTCCGGCTCGTTCTCGATCCGCAGCGTCGAGATCGTCGGCGTGCGATCGGGGTCGAAGACGTCGACGCTGATCCCGGAGGCGATGCCGGTCGCGTCCCACTGCCGCTCGGTCAGCGGGCCGAGGTCGAGCTGCGCCTGGAGCTGCTGCCCCCAGTCCACGGGGATCGCGAACACCTGCGTCTCGCCGCCGAGCACCTCGCCCGCGTACGACCCGGGCTCGACCACGGGGGCGTTCGAGAGCGAGTCTCCCGGGACCACGCTGGACGGGGCTTCCTCGGGCTCGATCGCCGTCCAGCGCACCGACTCGGTCGCGGGCGGGAGGTCGTCGTACGCGCCCTCGACCAACGGCGGCTCCTCCGAGACGAGCAGCTCGAACGGCTCGCCATCGAGATCGTCGCTCGCGACCAGGCGCTTGAGCGACGCGTACAGGACGGACCCGTCGGCGCACGGGTCCGCGCTGGGGGTCGCGCTGGGGGTCGCGGTCGGGTCGGACGGCGTCTCCTGGGTGCTCGGGGTCTGCTCGCGCGCCTCCTCCCAGGAGCTCGTCGACACCGACACGAGCGGACGTGCCCCGAAGAGGTTCGTCTTGATGCTGCGAGAGGAGGACCCGCACCGGTTGCCCTCCTCGTCGGACAGGTCGAGCCCGAGGCTCGCGACCAGAGCTCCGTCGGGTGAGCGGGTGGTCGCGGACACGTACACGGTGGTGCCCGGCTGCGTGCGCTCGATCCGGTAGTGGAGCATCTCGCCGGCGGGGTCGAAGGTGTCGACGTACCGCCCGCCGGTCACGGTGGGCGCGTCGATCGCCTCGGTCGCCCCGTCGACCGGGGTGCCGGTGAACCGGAACGGACGGAACGCGCGCGTCGAGGTCACCTCGAGCCGCTTCGTCAGGTCCGCGGCGCCGTCGGCGTCGTAGTACGACCCGTTGCCGGCGTCGGCGATGCAGCGCAGCTGCTTGCGGGTCCGCCTGTCGACCGACAGCCCGACCACGTCGACGCGCATGTCGATGCCGTCCTTCGCCAGACCACGGGCGATCTTGCACGGGTCGGGTGCGCAGGTGGACTCGCCGTCGGAGACCAGGACGATCGTGCGCTTCCCCTCGGACCCGAGGTCGACGGCCGCCTGTTCGAGCGCGTACCCGATCGGGGTCTCGCCCAGCGGCTCGTACGCGTCGACGGCCGCCCGCAGCTGGTCGCGGTTGTCGGTCCCGGGCGCCACCACCTCCTGGGAGTCGGTGCACGCGCCCCTGCCGGAGTCGACGGTCGCGCCGTAGACCCGCATGCCGACCGTCGCGTCCGCGGGCAGCGTGTCCACCACGTGGTCGAGCGCCGTGCGGGCCGCGTCGATCTTCGTCCCGCCGCCGCGCGCCGGCTCGGCCATCGAGCCCGACGAGTCCAGCACGAGCTGCATCCGCTGGTCGGCGGCGCCGTCGGTCGCTCCGGGAGTCTCGTCCGCGGCGGCGGGTGCGACGACCCAGGCCGGACCGGCGACGAGGACGGTGGAGCTGGCGGTCAGGGACAGGGCGGTGCGCACGAACCGGGGGAGGGGCGACACGACGGCGACTCCTTCTGCTCCGCGGGGCCTGCCGGCCGCCGGCCCGAGTGCACGGAGCCGCGCCCCACCGTACGAGACCGCGAGGTCAGGTCGGCGCGTGGGCCGCGGACCTGTCGGGGAGCGCGGAGCGCGTCAGGTCGGTTCCGCGGCGCGGTCCTGATCGGCGGGCGGCCCCTCGCGCAGGTCGCGCCGGTGGCCGAGCCGTTCGAGCCACTCGACCAGGACCCGGTGCATCGCGTCGGCCCCGACGACCATCTCCTCCGGCGCCTCGAACCCGGCGGGGTGCACCAGGACCGCTCGGTCCTGCCATCCGCCGAGCCCGCCGTGGCAGCCGACCAGCCCTTCGAACGCGGCGACCTCGCCGAGGTCGTCCAGCAGGCTGTTGACGTACAGGTCGGGGGCCTGCGGCATCCGTGCCGCTCGCAGCACGAACCCGGGAGCGTGCGGACCGAAGGGAGCCAGCGGATCCGTTCCGTGGACGGTCCCCGACACGAGGTGGTGCTCCCCGTCGGCCCCGATCACCACCGGCCCGTCCTCACGCGAGTCGACGACCACGAACGCGACCCCGGGGTGGGCGGCGAGCCCGGGCACCAGGTCCGGGAACCACTGGTCGAGCTCCTCCCGCACGATCCGTCGCGGCTGGTCCGCGACGTAGACGAGACCGAGGTTGCCGGAGCCGAACACCACGAACCCGTCGTGGGTGCCGGGGTCGTGGTCCGTCGGGGAGTCCGCTGCGGCCTCGGGCTCCTCCTCGACGCTGGCGGCGATCCGGTCGGAGGTCCGCTGCAGCGCGCGACCGAGCACGCTGTCGTCGCTGCTCGATCCGGCGACCACGGAGTTCAGCGAGCTGACGCCCTCGTGGCTCTCCGCCGTCCCCGACGTCTCCGTCCCGGCGAGGCGTGCGACCAGCGCCGCCAGGTCCTCGCCGTAGCGGTCGGCGAACACCTCGCCCTGCGACTGGCCGTGGTCGGACAGCACGACGAGGTGGTACGGGCGCGGCGTCACCTCGCAGATCTGCTCGAGCTGCGCGAGCACCGCGTCGATGTCGACCAGGGCCGCCAGCGACTCCGGACGGAGGATCCCGGCGTGGTGCGCGATCGCGTCGTAGTCCACGTAGTCCACGTAGATCGCGCGCCGGCCCTTCAGCATCGAGTCGGCGACGAGGGCGGTGTTCAGGTCACGCATCACACCGGTGAGCCCGGCCCGTTCGACGGTGAAGCTCCACCCGCGGTGCACCCGCGGTCGGATGTCGCGGCGAACCGCCTGCGACGCCTGGAACCACTCCCGCACCACCTCGGTGAGGACACGCGGGATGCCGCGGGCCATGCCGGCCGGGCTGGCGAGGTAGCGCGACAGGGCGAGCCGGGTCTCCCGGGTCTCCTGGGTCCGCTCGATCGCGCTCATCGTCGCGTACGCCGTCGGGGCGTCGCCGGTGAACAGGTTGCTGACCGACACCCCGTCGTCGGCGAGCAGCCCGCGGCCGTTGCTGTGCCGGGCCTCGATCACGGCCGCGTCGGCCGGCTTGTTCGCGACGTACGTCCGTCCCTCGGCCCGCTCGATCCACCGGAAGGCCGGGATGCCGTCGATCGTGCCGTGCAGGATGCCCATCTGGCTGGCAGGCGTCGTCGCCGGGAGCTTCGGGCGCCACTCCGCCATCACGTACTCGCCGCTGCGGATCCAGCGCGACAGCGTCGGGAGGGTGCCGCCGCGCACGGCCGACTCGAGCACCGGGTAGGGAAAGCCGTCGATCTGGACGAAGACGATGCCGGCGACCTCGGGGTCGTCGACGGTCACCGGGCGTCGCCGTGCTCGCCGCAGGACCGACGCGGTCACGGCGTCGGAGGTGCCCGCGGTGGCCAGGTAGACCAGCAGCGTGGAGACGGCCGCGACGATCCACGAGGCGAGCAGCGCACCGAGCAGGCTGACCGAGTCGCCGTCGGTCGGGTCGTAGGTGGCGGCCATGATGATGATCGCCTGCCCGAACAGCCCGACCAGGGCGGCACCGAACCAGCCCATCAGCACCGCGAGCCAGACGAGGACCGGCCGGAGGACGACGCCCCAGACGAACACGAGCACGGCGACCAGGAACACGTTGTCCGGCAGGGTGAAGTCCGGGACGATCCAGGTGGCGATCTCGAGGCCGGCGGCCGCCCCGAGCAGAGCCAGGGCGGCGCGTCCGAGGTCGCCCCACGTCGGTGCGAAGCGTCGCCGTCGCGGTCTCGGCCGGGGCGGTTCGGTCGACATGTCGGAACCCTACTGCGCGCGGACGGCGCGCGTACGGTACTCGCGCGCAGTCGTTCTCTACCGTGTGGACGTGGATCTCCTGCGGTTCGCGATCGTGCTCGCCGTGCTGACGGCGGTCACGGTCGTGGTGATGACCCGGGCCGGCGTGAGGCTGCGCGCGGACGCCGTCGTCGCGACGCTGCGTGCGATCGCGCAGCTCAGCCTGATCTCGTTGGTCATCGCGTGGGCCTTCCGGCACCCGGCGGCCGCAGGCGCTCTGCTGGTGGTGATGCTGGCTGCTGCCGCGTGGACGTCGACGCGGCGCATCGCCCTCGGGTCGGCGGTCTATCCGGTGGTCCTCGGCGCGATCGCGGCCGGCTCGGCGGTCACCGTCGCGCTCGTCGTCGCGTTCGACGTCCTGCCCGGCGGGCCCGAGCTGGTGGTGCCGTACGCCGCACAGGTGATCGGTGGCGCCATGGTCGCCTCGTCCCTGGCCGGGCAGCGGCTGCGCGACGACGTGGCCGATCGGTGGGGCGAGATCGAGGCCGGGGTGTCGTTGGGGCTGATGCCGCGGCAGGCGGTCGCCGAGTTCGGCCCACGTGCGGTGGCGCGGGCGCTGACGCCGGGTCTGGACCAGACGCGCGCGGCCGGCGTCGTGACGCTTCCCGGTGCGTACGTCGGGCTGCTGCTCGGCGGTGCGTCGCCGTACGAGGCCGCGCTCGTCCAGACCCTCGTGCTCGTCGGGCTGCTGGCGGCGCAGAGCATCGCCGCGTCGACCACGGTGCTCGGGCTCGCGGGTCCGCTCGGGCGGCAGCGCCCTGCGTACGCGCCGGGCTGACGCCCGGCTGTCTGTGGGCGCCGCCGGTCCGAGGACGCGCCGGTCTCGCATCGTGGGACCCCCGGTTACGCGCGATTACGACACCGTTTCGGGTCTCGCATACGAGACCGCTCCTGCGTGTCGACGACTGGTTGCCAACACCAACGGCCTCTAGGTTGTTGCCACGTTTCATCGAGAGGAGACATCATGAGAACGACGAAACGTGGCACCGCCCGCTGGCTCGCCGCCCTCGTCGGAGTCGTCGCGCTGACGGCGCCGGGCCTGGTCGCGGGGACGAGTGTCGCGACCGCGGAGGAAGCGTCGCTGCCCAGCGGCAACACCGACTTCCGCACCTGGGACGACTACGTCGCCGAGATGGATCGGCTGGCCGCCGAGCACCCCGACCTGGTCGAGAAGTTCGTGATGCCCGAGAAGACGACCCAGGGTCGCGAGGTCTACGGGCTCGTGATCAGCTCCGACGTCGCGACCGCGGACGACAAGCCTGCCTTCGTGGACGTCGGGCTCCACCACGGCAACGAGTGGGCGAGCGCCGAGCTCACGATGGAGTACGCGATCGAGGTCGTCGAGAACGCCGACAGCCCGACGTACGCGTCGCTGCTCGACGACGCCCGCCTCGTCGTCGTCCCGGTGGTCAACGTCGACGGGCTGATCGCCGACACCCGCCAGGTCGCCACCGGTGTGGACATGAACCGCAACTACGGGTTCGGCTGGGCGAACCGGTCGCGTCCGGGCACCGGGCCGTGGTCGGAGCCGGAGACGCGGAACATGCGCTGGCTCCTCTCGACGTCGCAGGGCACGGTGTTCAACACCCAGCACACCTGCATCAAGGTCGTGCTCTACCCGCCGCTGCTCAAGGCGGCCGGCCCCGCGCAGGACACCCCGCGACTGCACGCGCTCGCCGCCGACGTCGCCGCGTCGTACGGACCGGACTACTCCGCGCTCGCGTCCGCTGACGACTACGAGACGAACGGCGAGGCGATCGACTACGCGTACTACGCGACGCGCGGGCTCTCGATCACCACCGAGACCTGCCCGGACGTGCGTCCGCGGGGTCACGAGTTCGGTCCCGAGGTGCTGGACGTCTACGACAACCACGCCGAGGCGATGACGAAGGCGTTCACGACCGCCGCGGACCCGGCCGAGCACGCGACGATCACGGGTGTGGCTCCGAAGGGGTCGAAGCTGACCCTGACGAAGGACTTCACGATGTGGACGTCCCCGTACGAGCAGGCCGACGGGACGGTCGCGCCGACGTCGTTCGAGGAGCACCTCGAGTCGTCGATGACGGTCACCGCGGACGACGGCACGTTCTCGTGGGGTGTGAACTCCTCGTACCGGCCGGTGCCTGCCTACACCGAGAACGGTGTGGAGGGTCCGCAGACGGAGTACCTGACCGAGCCGTACACGCTGACCTGCGAGTCGCCGACCGGGCGCACCGCCAGCACGACGGTCAACGTCGACGTCGGGGAGTCCGTCGAGGCGGCGCTCGACGCCTGCCGTGAGCCCACGACGGTGAAGGCGACCGCACTGCCCGCGGTCTTCGGGCTCGACACGGTCGTGCTGGCGCACGTGCAGGGCAAGCCCAAGCCCGACGGCGAGATCGTCGTCGAGGTCGACGGCCGGGAGATCGGCGACGGCACGCTCTTCAAGGGCCGTGCGGCCGTGAGGATCGATGCGAGCACGCTGTCGCGTGGACGCCACGAGCTGACGGTGACGTACGCCGGGTCGCCGACCAGCGCGCCGTCCTCGACGACGACGAAGCTGCTGGTGCTGCGGAAGTAGCGGCCGGAGACGCCACGCATCAGTGCGGTGGATCCGGGGCCCATGCTGCCCTGGATCCACCGCACTGCTGTCACTCCGCCGCGTCGAGCACCGCCAGACCGGCGACGACCACGTCGAGCATCGCGTCGAACGTGACGTCCAGGTCCTCGGGCAGGCGGAACCCGCCGCCGATCTCCAGCAGGACGAATCCGTGCACGGCCGCCCGCAGGATCCGCACCGCGTCGATCAGCCGGTCCTCGCAGACGCCCGCACCGCGCAGCACCGCCGCGATCACGGCCACGGCGTCGCGACCGGCGTCGCCGAGCGCCGCGTCGTCGGGATCGTCGGGGTCGGCTGCGACCTGGAGCGCGGCGTACCGGCCGGGGTGGCTGCGGCCGTAGTCGCGCATGGCCGCGGCGAGCGCCCGGATCGCCTCCGGACCGCTGCGTCCCACGGTCGCCCGGCTCGTGAGCCGGGTGAGCTCGGCGACGGCGTGGGTGGCGAGGTCGCGCCGCAGGTCCGCCAGCGAGGCCACGTGCTTGTAGAGGCTCGGAGTGCTGACGCCGGCTGCGGACGCGACGGACGCCAGCGTCAGGTCGTCGAACCCGCGCGGCCCGCCGGCGTCGACGACGTCGAGCGCGACCGCGACGACGCGAGGGCGGTTGAGGCCGACCCTAGGCATCGTTGTCCGGATGGTCGGTCGAGCGTGCGAGGAACGGGAGCACGGCGCTCGCGACCTCGTCGACGGCCTGCAGCTGCGGGTAGTGGCCGACGCCGTCCAGCACCAGGCCGTCGGCGCCGAGAGTCTCCCGGGCGTACTCGAGCTCGGCGTCGGCGTCGGAGAAGTCCGGGTCGGTGCTGCCGTAGATCGCCAGCACCGGCACGCGTACGTCGGTGAGGCGCCGCTCGACCTCGCGATGGTCGAGCGAGACCGCCAACCGCCGCAGGCTGCGCAGGCGTGCGGGATCGCGGTACGCGGCGCGCAGGCCGGCGACCCGCTCGTCGAGGCCCGGGGTCGGTCGCCCGTTGGACAGCGCGCTGCGGACGTACCACGCCCAGAAGGCGCCGCCCCAGGGCCGTGCGAAGAGGATGCGGTAGGCGAGCCGGAGGAGCGCGCCCGTGGCCGGCGACGTCGACTCGCGGAGGAACCCGGCGAGCAGGACGACGCCGCGGACCAGGTCGGGTCGGTCGGCCGCAGCGATCAGGGCGGCGGATCCGCCCATCGAGCTGCCGATGAGCACGGCCGGACCGGCGTCGAGGCGCTCGAGCAGCGCGACGAGGTCGCTCGCCGTGACAGCGTCGCCGAAGGACGTGAAGGTCGTGTCGGAGTCGCCGTGGCCGCGCAGGTCGGTGACCACGACCCGGTATCCGACCTCGACCAGCCGCGGCCCGAGCCGCTCGTACGTCGCCCGGGTGTCGCCCATGCCGGGCACGGCGACGACGAGCGGGCCCGTCCCGGTGTCGGTGTAGGCGATCTCGCCCCCGGGCAGGGCGAGCCGCCGCAGTGTGGTGGACTCGTTCTGGCTCATGTCCATCACCATACGGCTAATGACATTAACTTTCAAGGCGGCGTGGCCGGGAGGGCGCAGAGGGAGGTCGCCCCAACGCGGCGAGCTTGTCCTCCAGGACGGCCCGCTCGGCGGGGCTCGCACACATCTCGGCCGCGCGCTCGTACTCGCGGCGCGCCTCGGCCGCTCGGCCGGCGCGCGCCAGCATCTCCGCGCGGACCGCCGGCAGCAGGTGCGAGGAGGTCAGATCGCCTCGCTCGACGATCTCGTCCACCGCCTGCAGACCCAGGGTCGGCCCCGACGCCATCGCCACCGCGACCGCCCGGTTGAGGTCGACCACCGGTGACGGCGCGACCTGGCCGAGCGCCTCGTACAGACTCACGATCCGGTCCCAGTCCGTCTCGTCCACGGTGCGCGCGACGGCGTGGCACTGCGCGATCGACGCCTGCAGCCCGTACGGGCCCAGGCCGCGACCGACGTCGATCGCCCGCGCGAGCGCAGCCTGTCCGCGCCTGATCGCACCGGTGTCCCAGCGGCGACGGTCCTGGTCCTCCAGCAGCACCGGGCGACCGTCGCGGTCGAGCCGTGCGGGGAACCGGGCGGCGGTCAGCTCCATCAGCGCGAGCAGCCCGTACGTCTCGTTGTCCGGTGCGAGCCGGGCCAGGATCCGAGCCAGGCGCAGCGCCTCCCCGGCGAGGTCGTTGCGGATCCACGTCTCGCTGCCCGACGCCGACGACCCTTCGGTGAAGACGAGGTACAGGACGCCGAGGACCGAGCCGATCCGTTCGCGGCGCTCCTCGGGCGGCGGGACCGCGAACCGCACTCCCGCCGCGGCCAGCGTCTTCTTCGCGCGCGTGATCCTGGCCTGGACGGTCGGGGTGCCGACGAGGAAGGCCTTGGCGATCTCGTCGCTTGTCAGGCCGCCGACCACCCGCAGGGTGAGGGCGATCCGCGCCTCCTTGGAGAGGACGGGGTGGCACGCGGTGAAGATCAGCGCGAGCACGTCGTCGTCGATGGCGTCCGGGTCGAACAGCACGTCCACGCCGGGCTCGCTCTCGTCCAGCTCGCGGGCGAGCGCCGCATACCGCTCGTCGCGCCCGGCACGCCTGCGGAAGGCGTCGATCGCGCGCCGCCGCCCGACCGCGAGCAGCCAGCCGTCCGGGTTCGTGGGGACGCCGCCGGTCGCCCAGCCGACGAGTGCTTCGGCGAGCGCCTCCTGGGCGACGTCCTCGGCGAGGGCGACGTCGCCGGTGTAGCGGGCGAGAGCGCCGACGATGCGGGCGGACGACTTCCGCCACACCGCCTCGACGGCACTCCTCGCCTCGCTCCCGCTCATCGTCGACCCGGCGCTCTAGAGCTGGCCGGTGCTCTCCCGCCAAGCCCGCTCCTTGGCGATCCACTCGTTGTCCGCGGGGAACTCGTCGATCGTCGTGACCCGGCGGACCTCGATCCGGGAGCCGTCGGTCAGCGGCATCCGCTTCGCCCACTCGGCCGCCTCCTGCTTGGTGGCGACGTCGAGCACGTAGTAGCCGTTGAACAGCTCCTTCGTCTCGCCGTAGGGTCCGTCGGTCACGACCGGCGTCTCGCCGGTGAAGTCGACGACGATGCTCTCGGACGGGTCCGGGTCCAGGCCCTCGGCGGCGAGGAGCACACCGGCCCGGATCAGCTCGTCGTTGAAGCGGCCGACCTGCTCGAGGATCTGGTCGAAGTCGAGTCCCTCGAATGCGCTCATGTCCTCGGAGGCCCGCATGATCAGCATGTACTTGGCCATGGTTCCAGTCCTAACGTTCGCGGGGGTCCGTGCGACCCCTCGTCACCCGGAGGTCGAACGGCGTCCGCCCGGATCGACACGACGACCCGGATTCTTCCTTGGTCTCGGGGTCAGTGCGTCGCGCCGGCCTCGATGAAGAGCACGCCGGCGGCGACGAGCGCGATCCCGAGGCCCATCAGCGCGGTCAGCGGCTCGCCGAACAGGACGTGGCCCGCGAGCGCGGTGACCGCGACGCCGACCGCGGTCCAGATGCCGTACGCGACGCCGATCGTCAGCCCGAGGTGAAGGGTCAGGGCGAGAAGTCCGAAGGAGACGGCGTATCCGGCCACCACCGGGACGATCCACGTCCGTCTTCCGTGGGCCAGCATCCGAAGGGAGAGGGTCGCACCGACCTCGGCCAGGATCGCCCCGAGCAGCGCGAGCCACATCACGGCTCGCTCCGCTCGAGCGACGGGCGGGAGCGGGAGCCGGTCTCGATGGCGAGGATCCCGAGCGCGACGAGGACGATCCCGATCCCCATCGTGAGCGTGAACGGGTCGCCGAGCAGCACGGTGCCGCCGAGTGCGGTCAGGGCGACTCCGCTCGCGCCCCACACGCCGTACGCAACGCCGAGCGGCATCCCGGTCCGCAGGACCAGCCACAGCCCGACGAACGCGCCGAGGTAGCCGACGACGGTCACGACGTACCACGCCGGAGCGTCCTGCCCGGCGCTGAGCGACAGCGAACCGGCCACCTCCAAGCCGATCGCCGTCCCGAGCAGGAGCCAGCTCTTCACGGCAGGAACTGTACCAGCCGGACGGTATAGGCTGGCGGGCTCGAACGCCGCGGTCGCGCGGATCAGGCCAGGCGCGCGGGGAATCCGCCGGTGGCGACCGGTCCCCATCGCGTCGGCGTGATCCGGACCAGCGCCTTGCCCTGGTCGAGCATCGCCTGGCGGTACTCGTCCCAGTCGGGGTGCTCGCCGGAGATGTTCCGGAAGTACTCGACGAACGCGTCCAGGGCCTCCGGGACGTCGAGGACCTCGGCGTCGCCGTCGACCTGGACCCACGGCCCGTCCCACTCCTCGGACAGCACCACCACGCTCGCGCGCGGACGGGCTCGTACGTTGCGGGCCTTGGCGCGCTCGGGATAGGTGGAGATCACGACCCTGCCCTCGTCGTCCACCCCGCCGGTGACCGGCGACGCCTGCGTCGTGCCGTCGGCCCGTTCGGTCAGCAGGACCATGCGGTGGCGCGGTCGTACGAACGCCAGGAGGTCGTCGATCGAGACGGTCGTGCTGGTCGCGATGCTACGGGCCATCGGGTCCTCCCGCGTCGGTTCGGTGCCGGTCTCGGAGCGATCCTGCCACGCCCGCTCGCGCCCGGCTCAGAGCTGTCCCGTGCTCTCGCGCCACGCTCGCTCCTCGGCGATCCACCGGTTGTCGCCGGCGACCTGCGCGACCTCGTCGAGCGTCGTGACACGCCGGATCTCGATCATCGCGCCCTTCGTCCGCGGCATGCGCTTCGCCCACTCCACCGCCTCCTGGCGGTCGGCGACCGCGAGCACGTAGAAACCGCTGAACCGCGAACCCGAGCGGCCGTACAGCCCGTCCACGACGACGGGCGCGTCCCCGGTGAAGTCGACCACCACGCTCTCGGCCGGATCGGGGTCGAGCCCTTCCGCCGCCAGCAGGACCCCTGCTCGGATCAGGGCGTCGTTGAAGCGGCCGACCTCGTCCAGGAGCTGGTCGAGGTCGACGGTCTCCGAGGCGCTCGGCACGTCGTCGATGGTCCGGATGATCAGCATGTACTTCGCCATGGCGGTCCCTTGTCCGACCGAGGTCGATCCTCACCATCGTCACCCGTCTGCGGCTCGGCGGCAGATCGAACAGGCTTCTGCCCGGGGCGGCGACCGAGCGGAGCGGTGCTCCGGCTGCCTACCCTGGGCGCATGAGCCCGGACGGACCAACCAGCGCCGACGACGGGACCGTCGGCTTCCGCATCGGTCACGCCGAGCTGGTGATCCGCGACCGGTACGAGGTCCTCAGCATCGCGAACGACATCCTGATCGGCGTGTGGTTCCTCGTCGGGAGCGTGCTGTTCTTCTTCTCCTCGACGGCCGAGATCGGGACGGCGCTCTTCGTCCTCGGCAGCATCGAGATGCTGATCCGCCCCGGCATCCGGCTCGCGCGCCGGATCCACCTCAAGAGGCTGCACCCCGAGCTCGCCGGCGGTGGCAGCGGCAGCGCGGACTACTGACCTGCGGCCGCCGCGTCACCGGCCCTGTGGTCCGCGACGAGCGCGTCGAGCGCCGTCCGCGTCTTCGGTGCCTGCGGCGCGGCAAGATCGACACCGTTCGTCCCGAGGAAGGCCTTCGTCTCCGCCGCGACCATGAATGCCTCGGCAGGTGTGCAGCGCGTGGACAGCTCGAGCGCGCGGCGCCCGTCCGGCAGGAACCACATCTCGGCGACGAGCCTGTGACCCAGCCCCTTCGGCTCGATCACGCGCTTGAGCACCGGGACAGGGCCGAGCGGCACCAGTCGGGACAGGTCCAGGTCGGCGACCCGGGGTCGGAGCAGCTCCTGCTGGTGGGCGTCGAACAGGTCGGTGATGCTGTGCCCTCCCGTCACGAGCGCCTGGACCTGGTCGCCCGAGACCTTCGCCCGCAGGGAGCACGACGCCGAGAAGCCCTGCGGCGACACGTCGACCTCGACCTTGAACCGCTTCAGGCCGTGGATGTGCTCGGGGACCGTGCGCAGGTCGACGGGGCGCAGCTTGACCACGACGTCGGCGCGATCGATCGACCGGCGGCCGCGCAGGATCACCCCCGCCGCGAGGAGGTCGAGGTCGAGCGTGTCGACGAAGACGATCTCGCGGATCTGCGCGCCGACCGGGTCGAGCCCGAGCGCCGCGATCACCGACCGGCGCTGCGCGTCGTCCACGGCGAGCTTGAGCTCGACGGAGTCCATGTCCGGCAGGATCGTGAGGAGCTCGGCGAGCTGCGCCGGGTCCAGTCCTGCTCGTGCGGTCGGGTCCGTGACCCGTTCGGTGCCCTGGCTCATGCTTCCCCCTCGCCGTCCCTGGGATCACGGTAGGTCGCGGGCGGGTGAACGGGGTGGCCGTTGTACGGGGGCGGGGCGCTCAGCTCAGGTCGATGTTCGCGTAGCGCAGCTTGTGCACCTTGAGGATCGGCAGCGTCTCGACTGCCTGCACCCCGTCGAGGGTCTGCACGTGCTTCTGGACGAACTGCCACAGCTCGGCGTTGTCCGTCGTGGAGACCTCGATGCACAGGTCGTGCGACCCGAGGAGGGTCGAGAGGTAGGTGACCTCCGGGCGGTCCGTCAGGGTCTCGACGACCGCCTGGTGCCGGCTCGGGGTCACGCGGACGAGCATCAGGTTGAGCTGGGACCCGCCGAGCTGCTCGGGGTCGGCGAAGGCGACGATGCGCAGGACGTTCAGCTCCTGCAGTCGCTTCACGCGGGCCCGTACGGTCGCCTCCGAGGCACCGAGGTTGCGGGCGATCTCGCGGAAGGCGCGCCGCCCGTCCGACTCCAGCTCCCCGATGATCGCCCGATCGAGCTCATCCAGTGCGTGCTCTGCCACGCTCCGCACCCTATCGCCGTGCGCGATGCGCGGGGCCGCGGCGCCCGTTCCGCGCGTTGCACGAGTGTTTCGATCATGAACCACGCAAAATATCTTCGCGCAGACCCTTGCGCTGCGCAATGCGTAGTCCTAGTGTCTTGCCAATCACATACGCGCAGGGCGAGGCTGCTCTGGGTGGTCACGATCAGAGGAACGGTCCACGAAGGGGACGAGCGAATGAGCGCACACGACGCCATCGCGGGCGATCACGCCTACGAGAAGACCTTGCGCTGGTGGGACGGCTTCACCATCAGCCTGTCCATCCCGGCCGCACTGTTCATCGGGATGGGGTACGCGATCGGCTTCATCGGCGCCTGGACGGCGCTCGCGCTGCTCGGCGCCGTCGCGGTGATCGCGTGCCTGCAGAACTACATCTACTCCGAGATGGCCGGCATGTTCACCGACAAGGTCGGCGGCATCTCGATGTACGCCCACCAGGGCTGGCGCACGCGATCCACGCTCGTCGGTCCGCTCGCGACGTACGGCTACTGGTTCGCGTGGTCCAGCTCGCTCGCGATCTACGGACTCCAGATCGGCACGCTCGTCCAGGCCGAGTGGTTCCCGGACCAGACCTGGACCTTCTCGACCGGACTGGCGGAGATCGGCTTCCCGCACATGGTCGCGCTCGGCGTGCTGGTGCTCGGCTGGGCGCTGAACGTGCTCGGCATGCGTCCGGCGATGTGGCTGATGTACGCGACCGGCGTCCTCGTGATGATCCCGATCATCGCCTTCGCGCTCGCGCCGATCATCTCCAGCGACTGGTCCCTGTCGAACATGCACTGGGACATCGCAGCCAGCGGTGCCCCGGGCTGGCAGACCGCCATCGCGTGGATGTTCGTCCTGGCGTGGTCGGTCTACGGGATCGAGGCCGTCGCCTCCTTCGTCCCGGAGTTCCGCGACACCGTGCGCGACACCCGGATCGCCCTGCGCCTCGCCGGCCTCTTCGTCGTCGCCGTCTACCTGCTGGTGCCGTTCGGCGTCGGCGGCATGGTCGACCAGGCCGAGGTCGCCGAGAACCCGGTGACCTTCTACCTCGGGGCGTTCGAGAGCCTCTTCCCCGGCGGCGACATCATCATGACGGTCTGCCTGATCGCCGGACTGCTGCTGCTCATGATCATGACGACCGCGGACGGCGGCCGGGTGCTCCACGGCAGCGCGCTCGAAGGTCTCACGATCAAGCAGCTCGGCGTGCTCAACCGCTTCAAGGTCCCCGGTCGCGCGATGTCGCTCGACCTCGTGGTCAACGTGATCCTCATCCTCTTCGTCGGCGAGGCGCTGGCCGTGATCGTCGCCGGCATCCTCGGCTACCTGATCTGCCACGTGCTGTCGCTGACCGGCTTCCTGAACCTGCGTCGCGACCTCCCCGACGCCGAGCGGCCGATCAAGCTCGGCCGCCAGTGGGTCTACGTCGCCGGCGTGCTCGCCGTGGTCGACACCGTCCTCGTCGTCGTCGGTGCGCTGAGCGCCAACATCACCGGCTACGGAGGCACCCGCGAGCTCGTCATCGGCGTCCTCGTCCTGTCGCTGTCGGTCGTGCTCTACGCGTACCGCCGACTCGTGCAGGACAAGCAGGAGTGGGCGTGGAAGGAGCCGGTCTCCGAGGTCACCGCGGACCTGGTGGAGAACGAGCCCGCGACCGGCCCCGGTCCCGAGACCGACACCGTGAAGGAGCACGCATGAGCACCGCACCGACCACCGACGTGTCGGACTGGGCCTGGCCGCACGGCAAGGACGTGGCCGTCTCGCTCACCTTCGACGTCGACGCCGAGGCCGGCTGGCTCGGCGAGGGCGAGGAGTACGCCCGTCGGCTGACAATCCTCTCCGAGGGGCGGTACGGGGTGGTCCGCGGCGTCCCGCGCATCCTCGACCTGCTCGACCGGTACGCCATCCCGGCGACGTTCTTCGTCCCCGGCTACACCGCCGAGACCCACCCGGACCTCGTCCGCCGGCTCCTCGACGGCGGGCACGAGGTCGCCCACCACGGCTACCTGCACCTGCGCAGCGACCACGTGGACGCGGCCGCGCAGACCGAGGAGATCGACCGTGGCCTCGAGGCGCTCGCGAAGGCTGGAGCCGACGACGTGACCGGATACCGCTCCACCTCCTGGGAGCTCACGCCGGAGACGTTCGACCTGCTCGTCGACCGCGGGTTCGGGTACGACTCGAGCTGCATGGGCGACGACCGCCCGTACGTCGAGAGCTGGGACGGACGCGAGATCCTCGAGATCCCGGTGCACTGGTCGCTCGACGACTGGCCACGCTACGGCTGGAACATCGACGGGGGCGGCAACGTCGCCGATCCCGCCGAGATGCGCCGCAGCTGGCTCGCCGAGTTCGACTCCGCCGTCGCGGAGCACCGGCACACGAGCTTCACGATGCACCCCGAGGTGATCGGGCGCCCGTACCGGCTCGCGGAGCTCGAGGCGGTCGTGGCGCGGATCGCTGAGCGCGACGACGTCTGGTGGGCGCGCCTCGACGAGGTGGCGGCGCACACGCGGCCGCTGCTGGGGCTGGACCGATGACCGTGCGGACCTTCCGCTCGAGCGTCCTCCCACCCCGCGAGCGGGGCGAGGAGTTCGGTCGTGCGCACGCCCGCGAGGTCAGCGCCTGCGTCGACGCCTACACGGCGCTGTTCGCCGACGTGGCCGGCCGTACGGTCGACGTGCACGCGCTGGGGGCACAGGCGCTGGTCGCGATCCGCGCGGTCTCGACCGACCTCGCCGAGGAGATCGAAGGCATCGCGGCCGGCGCCGGCCGCGACGTCGCCGAGGTCGCCGCGATCAACGCGCGCACCGAGATCCTCGCGGCCTGCGGAGCCGTCACGCGCGGCGAGTGCTCGACCGTCGTGAAGCTGTACGAGGACGGCCCGGTCGCGATGCAGGCCTGGGACTGGTTCGAGTCGCTGGCCGACCTGTGGCTGGTCTGGGAAATCCCGCACCCCGACGGGCGGGTCACGCGCACGCTCACGGAGTTCGGGATCGTCGGCAAGATCGGCGTCAACGCCGACGGCCTGGGGGTGCTGTTCAACATCCTGCACCACGAGGCCGACGGCGGGCCGGTCGGAGCGCCCGTGCACGTGCTCGCGCGCTCGGTGCTCGACGGTTGCACCGACCTGAACCAGGCGCTCGCGCTGCTCGCCGCGGCCCCGGTGTCGGCGTCGTCGTCGCTCACCCTGGTCTCCGCCCGCGGCGACGAGGCGGCCGCCGTCAGCGTCGAGGTCAACCCGGATCGGATCGGGTACGCCTTCCCCGACGAGCACGGCCTCCTGCTGCACACGAACCATTTCCTGACCGAGCCGGCCGCGCGGCGCGACACCGAGCTCGTCACCGGCCCGGACACCGTCGTCCGGCTCGACCTGCTGCGTCGCCGGCTCGGTGGGCGCGACCGCGTCGCCGTCCCGGACGTCCTGGCCGCGATGGACAGCCACCTGCTCGGGGGTGGCGGCCTGTGCTGCCACCCGGACGAACAGCGCCCGGACACGCCCCGCTACCGCACGCTCGCCACCGTCGTCGTCGACCCGCGCGCGGGGACGCTCGACGCCGAGCCCGGCGGGCCGTGTACCCATCCGCGGCTGCCCGCCCACCACGAATCTCTGTCAGCACCACCGAACGAGGAGAGCACGATGAGCACGCTGAACCTGAAGCGCATCGACAACATGGACATCCTGACCCACGACGTCGACCGGCTCGTGGCGTTCTACCACGGACTTCTCGGCCTGCCGTTCCACCTTCCGTACGAGAAGGAGGAGGAGTGGGCGGCGATCGACCTGGGCAACCTGACGCTCTACCTGTTCAAGTCCGAGGTCGGCGAGCACGCACCGCGCCGTACGGCGGTGAACCCGGAGAACGCGCCGGGCTACGACTCGATGGCGTTCGAGGTCGACGACCTCGACGCGGCCGAGGCCGCCCTCGACGGCCACGTCGAGTGGGTCGACGAGCGGATCGAGTGGAAGCACCCGAGCGGCACCTGGTACCGGTACCGGCCGTTCTTCGACCCCGACGGCAACATGCTGTACGTCACCGAGCCGCACCAGGCCGAGGCGTGACCGTGTCGTCCGCGCCCCCGCTCGACGTCGACACCAGCGGTCGGCTCGACGGTCGCGTCGCGCTGGTGACGGGCGCCGCGCGAGGGATGGGGGCGTCGCACGCGAGGCTGCTCGCCGAGCGCGGCGCATCGGTCGTGCTGGTCGACCTCGACAGCGAGGTCGAGAAGACGGCGGCGGACCTCGCCGAGCGGGGGCACCCCGTGCGGGCGGTCGCTGCCGACGTCACCGGGGCGGGTGCGGCCGAGGAGCTCGTCCGTGTCACGGTCGACACCTTCGGCGGTCTGGACATCCTCGTCCACAACGCCGGGCTCGCGCACGACTGGCGCCGGCTGGAGGAGACGACCGCGGAGGACCTCGAGCGGTACCTCGCGGTCAACGTCACCGCCCCGTACGCGCTGAGCCGCGCGGCGGCGCCGATCCTGCGGGCGAGCGTCCACGGACGGATCATCTTCGTCTCGTCGCAGTGGGGACAGGTGCCCGACGGCCACTCGTACGGCTACATGGTCTCCAAGGCCGGCCAGCTCGGGCTGATGAAGGCGCTCGCCGACGAGCTGATCGGCGACCGGGTGCTCGTCAACGCGATCGCCCCGGGCGCCGTCCGTACGCGCATGGTGCCCGACGACGTGTACGACCTCGAGGTCGCCGCCGTGCCGCTGGGCCGCCTCGGTGAGCCCGACGAGGTCGCGGCCGTCGTCGCGTTCCTCGCATCGGACGCGGCCGGCTTCATCACCGGCCAGACCATCCCCGTCAACGGCGGGGCGCTGCGCGTCGGGATCTGACGCGCCGGAGAAAGGACACACCCATGACCATCGCACCCGAACGCACCGCGACCGCACCCGCCGCCACGAAGCGTGAACTCGCCGAGGAGGCGATGCGGCACTCGTGGTTCCCGGTGGCCCGGTCGGTCGACCTCGCGACTCCGCAGAAGGCGACGCTGCTCGGCGAGAAGCTCGTCGTGTGGCGCGACGGCAGCGGCGCCGCACGGGTCAGCTCCCGGCGGTGCCCGCACCGTGGTGGCGACCTGTCGATCGGAGAGGCGAAGGAGTCGTCGATCGCGTGCCCTTACCACGGGTGGGAGTTCGCGGCCGAGAACGGTGCGTGCGTCCGAGTGCCCTCCCTGCCGGACCAGGCGAAGATCCCGCCGAAGGCGAAGATCGCGACCTACCCGGCCGTCGAGCGGTTCGGGCACGTGTGGACCGTCCTGGAGGACCCGGTCCGCGACATGTACGACCCGGAGGAGTGGCAAGCGGTCGAGCTCGAGTGGCTCGCCGCGGACCCGATCGACTCGCCGGTCGGCGTCGGGGTGACCGTCGAGAACTTCCGGGACGTCGCCCACTTCCCGTTCGTGCACAAGGTGTCGATGGGGCCGACCCCGGAGGTCGTCGAACCGCTCGACGTGGAGCGCGACGGGCTCGACGTGTGGATGTACCGGCCGCTCAACGCCGGCACCGGGGAGTGGGCCGGCGACGGGGACTGCCTGATGAAGTACCACTGCATCGCACCCGGGCTCGCGTCGATCACCTACGACTACGAGAAGTACGGCGTCCGGGTGGTCGCGGGGTTCCCGTCGCCGGTCTCGTACGACCACGTGACGATCTTCTGGGCCGTCGCGAACGCCGTCGACTACCGCGGCGCGAGCCTCGAGGAGAACCTGCGGATCGAGGAGATGGTCTACCTCGAGGACGTCCCGATCGTCGAGGACCTCGACCCGCGCGAGATCCCGTGGGACCACGAGGTCGAGGAGTTCTCGGTGCCCGCGGACCTGTTCACCCTGAACTACCGGCGCTGCTTCGGTGACCTGATGCGTCGGGTCGAGGGCCGCGCGGCGGACCACGTCGGCGACCGGGCCCAGGAGCAGAGCCGTGTCCGGGCCTGACCCCCGTGCGATGCGGGTGGACGTCGCCCGCTGGCAGGCGCCGGGCGTCACGAGCTACGACCTCGTCCCGCTCGACGGCGACGCGGTCGCGGCCTGGGAGCCCGGCGCGCACGTCGACGTCCACCTTCCGTCCGGCACCGTGCGGCAGTACTCGCTGTGCGGCGAGCCGGCGGATCCCGGCCGCTACCGGATCGCGGTGCTCGAGGTGGTCGACGGTCGCGGGGGCTCGTGCGAGGTGCATCGTGCGCTGCGCCCGGGCGCGGAGGTGCTGGTCGGGGCGCCGCGGCACGACTTCGCGCTCGACGGTGCCGGGTCGGTGCTGTTCGTCGCCGGGGGCATCGGGATCACGCCGATCCTGCCGATGGTCGCGGCTGCGGAGGCCGCCGGTCGCGACTGGCGCCTGGTGTACGCGGCGCGGCCGGGACGGCACGCGTTCACGGCCGAGCTCGTTGCGTACGGCCCCCGGGTCGAGCGCGTGGAGGGCACGCTCGATCTGGACGGGATCGTCGCCTCCGCGCACGAGTCCGCGGTCTACGCCTGCGGGCCGGCAGGGATGCTCGACGACCTCGCCGCGCGGCTGGAGTCGGCCGGGCGGGGCGACGTGCTGCGGACCGAGCGGTTCTCCGCTCCCGCGCTGGTCGCGACTGACGGCGACACGTTCGAGATCGAGCTCGCGCGTACGGGGACGTCCGTCCTCGTCGGGTCGGAGGAGACGGTCCTCGAGGCGATCCGCCGTGCTGGGGTCGACCACCCGTCGTCCTGCGAGATGGGGATCTGTGGGACGTGCGAGGTCAAGGTGCTCGCCGGGACCGTGGACCACCGTGACGACCTCCTCACGCCGGCCGAGCAGGAGTCCGGCGCCACGATGATGGCCTGCGTCTCCCGGAGCGCCTGCCCGAAGCTCGTCCTGGACGCGTAGGGCCCCGCGCATCGGGCATTGCTTCGCTCGGGATCGCGTGCCAGACTCTTACTGACCGATCGTTCTGTAACTCTCGCGACCGGTCGGGAGGGACACGATGACGACTGCGGTGCAGGAGACGGGTGACACCGACGCGCTCCAGGCGCACTTCGACGCGACGGTCGCGCGTCACGAGCGGATCGAGCCACGCGACTGGATGCCGGAGAAGTACCGCGCCACGGTCGTGCGCCAGGTCGCGCAGCACGCGCACTCCGAGATCATCGGGATGCAGCCGGAGGGCAACTGGATCACCCGCGCCCCCTCGCTGCGGCGCAAGGCGATCCTGCTGGCCAAGGTCCAGGACGAAGCCGGCCACGGCCTGTACCTCTACGCGGCGTGCGAGACGCTCGGCGCCTCCCGTGCGGACCTGGTCGACAAGCTGATGTCCGGACGGCAGAAGTACTCCTCGATCTTCAACTACCCGACGCTCTCGTACGCCGACGTCGGGACGATCGGGTGGCTCGTCGACGGCGCGGCGATCTGCAACCAGGTGCCGCTGTGCCGCACCTCCTACGGGCCCTACGGGCGGGCGATGATCCGGATCTGCAAGGAGGAGTCGTTCCACCAGCGGCAGGGCTACGAGCTGCTCGCCACGATGATGCGCGGGACCGACGCGCAGCGGTCGATGGTGCAGGAGTCGGTGGACCGGTTCTGGTGGCCGTCGCTGATGATGTTCGGCCCGCCCGACGACGCCTCGCCGAACACGGCGCAGTCGATGGCGTGGGGGATCAAGCGCGACACCAACGACGACCTGCGGCAGAAGTTCGTCGACATGACCGTCCCGCAGGCCGAGGCGCTCGGTGTCACGCTGCCCGACCCCGCGCTCGCGTGGAACGCCGAGCGTGGGCACTACGACTTCGGGCAGCCGGACTGGGACGAGTTCGCCGCGGTGATCAGCGGCGCCGGGCCCTGCAACGCGCAGCGGATCGCGCACCGTCGCCGGGCGCACGACGACGGTGCCTGGGTCCGCGAGGCGGCGACGGCCTACGCGGCGCGGACGCTGGTCGAGGCGGAGCGAAGCGTCTCCTCCCCGCTGGTCGAGGCGGAGCGAAGCGTCTCCTCCCCGCTGGTCGAGGCGGAGCGAAGCGACGATCGAGACCCGGAGGCCCGCCCATGACCGAGATCCGCGGCGACTGGCCGCTGTACGAGGTGTTCGTCCGCGGCAAGCGGGGCCTGAACCACGTGCACGTCGGGTCCCTGCACGCGCCCGACGACGACCTGGCCCTGCGGCACGCCCGCGACGTCTACACCCGTCGCAACGAGGGCGTGAGCATCTGGGTGGTCCGCTCCGACGCCATCGCGGCGTCCAGCCCGGACGAGAAGGACCCGTTCTTCGCACCGAGCCACGACAAGGTCTACCGGCACCCCACGTTCTACGACATCGGCGACGACGTCCCCCACATGTGACCCCTCTCGTGGACGGGGCGGACGGGAAGGAGCACGGATGAGCAGCAGGACGAGCGGCAACGCGTACGACGGGTTGCTCGCCGGCGGTGAGGACGGCCACTGGGCGTTCGGCACGGACTTCGACGACCCGTTCGCGGCGATCGGCGGAGGGGGCACGATCCCGGACGGCGTCGACCCGACAGCGCTCGGACGCTACTGCCTCGCGCTCGGCGACGACGCCCTCGTCCACGCCAACCGGCTGTCGCAGTGGTGCAGCAACGCCCCGGACCTGGAGGAGGACATCGCGATCGCGAACGTCGCGCTCGACCTGCTCGGTCAGGCTCGCCTGCTGTACGCGCGGGCGAGCGCCGCCGATCCGTCGCTCGTTCCGGCGCTGCCCGACGGGTCACCGGTCCCGGCCGAGGATGCGCTCGCCTACTTCCGCGACGCCGACGGCTTCCGCAACGTCCGCCTGGTCGAGGCCGAGAACGGCGACTTCGCTCTCACCATGGTGCGCCTGATGGTCTTCGCGACGTACCGCCTGGCTCTGCTCGCGCGCCTGCGCGACTCCGGCGACCCGGTCCTCGCGGCGATCGCGGCGAAGGGCGTCAAGGAGGTCACCTACCACCGCGACTACGCCGCCCGCTGGTGCGTCACGCTCGCACAGGGCACCGACGAGTCGCGACGCCGGATCACGGAGGCGCTGCCGCAGGTCCTCGCGTACGCCGGGGAGCTGGCCGCCACGCACGACGTCGAGCGGGTCGCGGCGGAGCAGGGCTTCGGTGTGGACCCGGCGGAGCTCCGTGCGGAGATCGACGAGGTGCTGGAGCAGGTGCTCGCGGCAGCCGAGCTCGTACGGCCCGAGGTCCCGCCGGCGGGGCCGGTCGCCGGACGCACCGGCCGCGACGGGATCCACACCGAGGCGCTCGGCCGGATGCTCGCGGAGATGCAGGTGGTCGCCCGGGCGCACCCGTCGGGGCGGTGGTGAGGATGGGTGCGTACGGGGGGTCTCGATCGCTCGCTTCGCTCGCGCCTCGACCGGCGGGGGAGGCGGGGGAGGCGGGGGAGACCGCGCCTCGACCGGCGGGGGAGACCGCGCCTCGACCGGCGGGGGAGACTCCGGCGCGCAGCCGCGCGTACGACGTCGCGGCGGCGGTGACCGATCCGGAGATGCCGATGCTCACGCTCGCCGACCTGGGCGTCCTGCGCGACGTCCGCGTCGACGGCGACGGGGCGGTGACCGCGACGATCACGCCGACGTACTCCGGCTGTCCGGCGATGGCCGCGATGCGCGACGACCTGGTCCGCGTGCTGCGCGGTGCGGGCTTCGCCGAGGTCCGGGTCGACGTCGCGCTCGACCCGCCGTGGTCGAGCGACTGGATCACCGAGCGCGGCCGACGCGCGCTCGAGACCCACGGGCTGTCGGCGCCCGGCCCCGTACGGGAGGGCGCAACCGACGCCGGTCCCGTCGCCCTGACCCTCGCCCCGACCCGCCGGACGCTCCGGTGCCCGCGGTGCGGGAGTGCCGAGACCGAGGTGCTGAGCGAGTTCGGCCCGACGCCCTGCACCGCGGTCTACCGCTGCACGGCGTGCGCCGAGCCCTTCGAGCACGTCAAGGAGATCTGAGATGACGCTGACGACTCCCGCGCCGAGCCCGACCCGGGCACGGTTCCACGCGCTCGAGGTCGCTGGGGTCGAACGGCTCACCGAGGACGCGGTCGCGGTCACCTTCGCCGTGCCGGCCGACCTCGCCGACGCGTACGCGTTCGACGCCGGCCAGTCGGTCACGGTGCGGCGGTTCGTCGACGGGGTGGAGGAGCGGCGCGACTACTCGATCTGCGCCCGGGTCGGTGCGCCGCTGCGCATCGGCGTTCGCGAGATCCCGGACGGACTGTTCTCCGCCTGGCTGGGCCACGACGTACGGCCGGGGGACATGGTCGAGGTGCAGACGCCGACCGGACGGTTCCGCGCCGACCCGGACGCCGACGGGCGCCACCTGTGCATCGCCGCCGGGTCCGGGATCACGCCGGTGCTCTCGATCGCGGCGACGCTGCTCGCGAACCCCTCGGCCTCCGTCACGCTGCTCTACGGCAACCGCACGACGGCCTCCGTGATGTTCGCGGAGGAGCTTGCCGACCTGAAGGACGCGTACGGGCCGCGGTTCGAGATCGTGCACGTGCTGTCCCGCGAGCCGCGCGACGTCGAGCTGTTCTCCGGACGGCTCGACGCCGACCGCGTCCGACGCCTGCTGGGAGCGCTCGTGCCCGTCGGCGATCTCGACCACGTGTGGTTGTGCGGGCCGTACGGGATGATCACCGACGCCCGGGAGGCCCTGCGCGACCGTGGCGTGGCCGTGGAGCGGATCCACTCCGAGCTCTTCTACGTCGACGAGCCCCCGCCCGAGCTGCACCGACCGGACCCGGTGCTCGAGGGGGAGACGAGCACCGTGACCGTCGTGCTCGACGGACGCCGTACGACCGCGACCGTGCCGCGGGCGCGAACCGTGCTGGAGTCGGCGCAGACGATGCGGACCGATGTCCCGTTCGCGTGCAAGGGTGGGGTGTGCGGCACGTGCCGTGCCCGGGTGTGTGGCGGAGAGGTGGACATGCGACGCAACTATGCGCTGGACGACGACGAGCTCGCCGCGGGCTTCGTCCTGACCTGCCAGAGCCACCCCGTCGGCGACGAGCTGACCGTCGACTTCGACGCGTGACGCCATGACCGAGCCGACGCAGTCGCCGCCGCCGGCCACCCCGGCGACCCCCGAGGAGGTCGCTCGCCTGAGCGCCGCGGCGATGTGGGCCGAGGACCACGCGAGCCGGTCCCTCGGTATGGAGATCGTCGCGTGCGGTCCCGGCACGGCGACGGTCTCGATGCTCGTGCGCGAGGACATGGTGAACGGCTGGGGCCTGTGCCACGGCGGTCTGGTGGCGTCCGTCGCCGACTCGGCGTTCGCGCTGGCCTGCAACTCCCACGGCATGGTGACGCTCGCGGCCGGGTTCGACGTGACGTTCGTCGAGCCCGCGCGGCGCGGTGACCTGCTGGTGGCGCGAGCGCGCGAGGTCGTGGTGCGGGGGAGAGGCGGGCTGTACGACGTGGACGTCGTCCGGGACCGCGACGGCGCGGTGCTCGCGGTGTTCCGCGGCCGCAGCAGGATGACGTCGCAGACGAACCCGGCGCTCGAGCGCGACTGACCGGCCGCGACCCGCCGTACGGGCGCGGCGCTGCTCAGCGGCCGGGCCGCAGCGGCGGCGTGCGCAGGCCCTCGAATGCCATCTCGACCACCTGGTCCGCGAGCTCGTCGACGCCGAGCGGACCGTCGGGGCGGTACCACTCGATGAGCGAGTTCACCATCCCGAACAGCAGGCGGCTGGCGAGGTCGGCCGGGATGTCGCTGCGGACGTACCCCTCCTCGGCGGCCTCCGCGACCAGGGTGGCGAGCTTGTCGTCGATCTCGCGGCGCCGCTTCAGCGCCGCCTGCTCGACCTCGCTGTTGCCGCGGACACGCAGCAGCAGCGTCACAGCCGGCTGGTGCGCGGCGAGAATCTGCACCGACTCGCGCACCACGGCGACCAGCCGGTCGTACGCCGGGGCGCCGCCGTGCCGTTGCGTGGCCGCATCGATCGCGGCGCTCAATCCGTCGAGCGCCTCGTCGAGCGCGGCCGCGAGCAGGTGCTCCTTGCTGGGGACGTGGTGGTAGATCGCGGACTTCACCAGCCCGAGCTCGGCAGCGATGTCCCCGACGCTCGTCGCCTCGTACCCCTGCCGGTTGAACAGGTCGATCGCCCGCCGCAGGACGGTCTCCTGGTCGTAGCCCGGCCGGCCGCGCCGACGTGCGCGCGGCTCGGGCGTGCGCTCGCTCATGCGCCGAGTATGGCACCCGCCAGTGCGGTGGATCGGTGGCACGGGCTGCCCCGGATCCACCGCACCGATGGGAGTGCCGCAGAGGTGTGATGCGTCGCTTCGACGTCTCGACGAAGAAGGACGCCGTCGACCTCGCGCTGCGGAGGCTCGTGGGGAGTCCGGTCGACCGCGCGTTCCTGCTGTCGCTGGAGGGGATCGGCTGGGACGGCGATCTGGACGAGATGCGGTCGTCCGATCCCGTCGACGCTCGATGAATCTGATCGACACGTCCGCGTGGATCGACTATCTGCGCGGTACGGGGTCACGCGCTGCGGCGACCGTCCACGCGTTGATCGAGGGCTCCGGCCCTACGGCGTCAGCGCAGTCGATCGTCTGCTGCGAACCGATCGCGATGGAGCTCCTCGCCGGTGCGGACCGCGACGTCGTGCACGACCGCCTCGAGATCATGGTGAACGGGCTCCCGACGTTGCGGCTCGAGCCTGATCTCGACTACCGGTCCGCAGCCAGCATCTTCCGCGCGGTGCGCCGCAGCGGTCGTACCGTCCGAAGCCTGAATGACTGTCTGATCGCGGCGATCGCCATCCGCAACGACGCGACCCTGGTGCACAAGGACGCAGCCTTCGAAGCGATCGCGGACGTGACCTCCCTGCGCGCACGTTCGCTCCGCTGATGCGCGAGACCTCGACGCGCAATGCCGGTTCGCGACCTGCGAGCGCGGCTCTTGATAGGTGAGTATCGACTCACCTATTGTGGTCGGGTGGACTTGGTCTTCAAGGCGCTCGCCGACCCCTCGCGTCGGCTGCTCCTCGACACCCTCCGACGGTCCAGCGGACTGACGCTCACCGAGCTCAGTGCAAAGCTGCCCCAGATGACCCGCTTCGGAGTCAGCTCCCACCTGCGCGTGCTTGCGGACGCCGACCTGATCAGCGTCGTGCGCAGCGGGAGACGGAAGCTGCACTATCTCAACCCGGTGCCGTTGGTCGAGGTCCAGGACCGCTGGCTCACCGACTACACCGCCACCACGAGCCGCGCCCTGCTGGCGCTGCGACACGCCCTCGAGGAGCGCGAGATGACCGAGACCTCCTTCCCCTCGGACACGGCACCGACGACCGTCTTCACCATCGTCATCCGAGCGCCCCGCGCGCGTGTCTGGGAGGCCCTGACCGCCACCGGGACGCCCCGCGGATGGTTGTACGACACGGTGACGACCACGGACTGGCGGGTCGGGTCGTCCTACGCGCAGGACGCCGAAGGATTCGTGATGATCGACGGCGAGGTGCTGGTGGTCGAGGAGTGCTCGCGCCTGACGCTCGGGTTCGACTGCCACTGGGACGCCGACGTCGATGCCGAGCCGGCGGGCATCCTGGACTACGTGCTCACCGACGCCGACGAGACGGGCGAACTCACGAAGCTGGTCGTGTCGCTGAGCGCGATGGGCCCCGCGACCGCGGCCGCAGCCGAGCGCGACACCCCGTACATCTACTCGTCGCTCAAGTCCGAGCTGGAGACCGGGACCTCGCTCTGAGCGGCGCGTTCAGCCCAGCAGGAAGCCCAGCGCGATCGCGGCGGGGACCTTCGATCCCGCCACCCACCCGTGGGTCTTCCCCCCGAACATCACCACGTGCCCGTCCTGGACACCCGCGGCGGTGAGCCGGAAGAGATCGTCGCTGTAGAACGGGTCCCGCGTCCCGCCGAGCACCAGCGTCGGTGCGGTGACGCGGTCGAGGTGCGGCTCGGCGTCGAACGCGTCCTCCGCCGCGATCGTCGCCATCATGTCGGGGCTGCCCGCGGGCATCAGACCCCCGGCGATCCAGCCGACGCCGCGGGCCGGGTACGCGAGCGGACCCGGCGCCATCGCGTCGGCGAGGACCGCGGCGGCCCGTCGCGGATCGCCCGCCTGGGTGTGGCGCAGAACCTCCGCCTGGACGTGCCGGCCGTACGGCGACAGGCGGCACGCGGACGAGCCCAGGACGAGCCTGCGGACGAGATCCGGTCGGTCGACCGCGAGCTGGAGGGTCACCGACCCGCCGGTCGAGGTCCCGTGCACCATCGCCGGCGCACCGAGGTCGTTCTCGATCGCACTCGCGTAGTCGGCGGCGATGTCGCTCATGGTGGAGCCCGGCTCCAGGCCGGGGCGCCGGTTGACGAGGTAGACGGTGAAGTGCTCGGCGAACGGCGCCGCCCAGCCCAGCGCCATCCGCCTCATCATCCCGTGCGGGCTGCGGTGCTGCGGGCTCAGACCGGCCGCGACGAGCAGGGGAGGGCCGTGTCCGAGTCGGAGGTACGGGACCCCGGTGGACAGACGGCCTTCCTCGGCGTCGACCATGCCCTCAACCTACGCCCGGTGGCCCGCGCTGATCTACGCGTTCACGCAGGGTACGGGCAGGTCGAACCAGCGCAGGGCGTCGAAGTCGGGACTCAGGTGCGCATCGACCCCCGGCGCGGTGTGGTCCGCGCGGTCGGCCGCGAGCCGGTGCGCCTCCGCGAGATAGCCGGCGAGGGCGCTCTCGGGCGCCCGGTCGCCGTGGTGCGGGTACTCCAGGGTGCCGTCTGCGCCGTAGCGCAGCTGGTCGAGTCGCAGCGGAGGCTCGGCGGGCCCGGACCGATGTCGCCACAGCGCGCTCGCCGGGTCGAACCGGTAGTCCTCGAGGAACAGGTGGCCGTATCGGGCCACGAACGTGACCGCCTCGATCACGTAGTCGAGCACGCCCTCGGAGATGAAGTAGTTGACGTTGACGCGCACCCATCCCGGCTTGATGCCCTCGCACCCGCCGGCGACCTGGCGCTCGTAGAGGTGGGAGCGGTCCAGGTCGATCCCCAGCAGCCGGTGGCCGTACGGTCCTGCGCACGAGCACCCGCCCCGCGACTGGATGCCGAACAGGTCGTTGAGCAGTGCCACGACGAAGTTGTGGTGGAGGAAGCGTCCGGACGGCGAGCGGACCACGAACGAGACGATCGAGAGCCGCTCGGACGCGAGATTGCCGAGGATCTCCAGGCCCGGCACCTCGGACCAGGCCGCGACCACGCGCTGCAGGAGCCGATCCTCGTTGGCGCGGATGACGTCGACGCCGACCGCGTTCTTGAGCCCGAAGACCAGGCCGGCGCGGATGGACTCGACGATCGCAGGCGTACCGCCCTCCTCGCGGGCGACGACGTCGTGGAGGTAGTGCTGCTCCTCCTGGTTGACGTACTCGACGGTGCCCCCGCCGACGACCGCGGGAACCCTGTTCTGGAGGAGCTCGCGGCGCACCACCAGGACGCCGGGTGTGCCGGGGCCGCCGACGAACTTGTGCGGACTCAGGAAGATCGCGTCCTTGTACGAGTCGGGCTCACCCTCCGCCGCCCGCATCGAGATCGCGACGTACGGGGCGGCGGCGGCGAAGTCCCAGAACGACAGTGCGCCGTGGCGGTGCAGCAGCGACGCGATCGCGACGGTGTCGGAGACGATGCCGGTGACGTTGCTCGCGGCCGAGAACGACCCGATCCGCACGGGCCTGTCGGCGTGGTCGACGAGCTGCTGCTCCAGCTCCGCGAGGTCGATGTGCCCGTCGGTGTCCTGCGCGATCTCGATGACGTCCGCGATCGACTCCCGCCACGGCAGCTCGTTCGAGTGGTGCTCGAACGGCCCCACGAACACCACCGGGCGCTGGTCCGCGGGGATCGTGTCGGTGAGGTGGTAGCGGTCGTCCAGCGCCGACGGCACCCGCAGTCCGAGGATCGCGATCAGCTTGTCGATCGCGCCGGTGGACCCGGACCCGGAGAAGATCACCACGTCCTCGCTCGTGCCTCCGACGGCTTCGTGGATCAGCGCGCGTGCGTCCTCGCGCAGCCGCGTGGTCTGCAGGCCGGTGCCGCTGGACTCCGTGTGCGTGTTCGCGTAGCGCGGCAGCACCTCGTCGCGGATGAAGTCCTCGATGAAGGTGAGTGCGCGGCCCGACGCGGTGTAGTCGGCGTAGGTGATCCGTCGTGGCCCGTACGGGCCCGGCACGACCTGGTCCTCACCGATCACGGACTCCCGGATCCTGCGGACCAGCGACGTCTCGACGCTCTGGTGTGCCACACACCCACCGTAGGTCGCCGAGGGCCGTGAGGTGTGCTGTGTGCATCCGCACGACACCTTTTGGTCACCTGACCAACGCCCCGCGTTCGGTCGGCGCTGATGCACTCGCCGAGGCAGTTTCGCTGACGACGGAGGTAGGACGTGCGCGTACGGTCGCGTCATCGCAAGGTCTGGGCAGGGGCACTCTCGGGGGCGGTGATCGCGGGACTCCTCGCTGCGGCCGCGCCACCCGCGGCCGCAGCGGAGGAGGACGACCGGCCGACGTACCGCGGCAAGACCTTCTACACGGGGGAGTTCCACGCGCACACGTCGGTCAGCGACGGGGTGGAGATGCCGCCCGACGCGTTCGAGCACGTGCACGACGAGACCGACGCGGACTTCTTCACCGTCTCCGAGCACGACGTGATGTGGGACCTGCGCAACGGCGACGACTTCGTCGACGACTGGCGTGACGCCGACTCGCGCGAGTGGCGGGCGGTCCACGAGGAGGTCGAGACGTACAACGCCTCGCAGGACGACCTCGTCGCCGTGCCGTCGATCGAGAACACCTGGTACGACGGCACCGGTCACATCAACGTCTTCAACACCGACTGGAAGGCGACGGCGCGCGCCACCGAGAAGGGGAGCGTCGACGGGTTCGCCAACAGCTTCGGCACCGGCGACCTCAAGTACGACCTCGCCACCTTCTACGCGCGGCTGAAGCTCGACCCCGACGCGATCGCGCAGTTCAACCACCCGAGCACGACGTCGAAGGGCAACTTCTTCGGCTTCACCGGGCTCGACCCCGTCACCGACGACCGGATGGAGCTGATCGAGGTCAAGTCCGCCGGTCATCTCGCGCAGTACGAGAAGGCGCTGGATGCGGGCTGGCACGTCGGGCCGGTCTGGAACGGGGACGAGCACTCGGCCTCCTGGGTCTCCGGCAACGACGCCATCACCGGGCTCTGGGCGAGCGACCACTCCCTCGACGGTCTTTACGGGGCGATGAAGGACCGCAGCGTGTTCAGCACGCAGGACGTCGACACCGTGCTCGAGTTCGGCGCCGGTGACGTGCTGATGGGCTCGGTGCTCCCGGCCGACACCACCACGACCACGTTCGACATCCGGCTGACCGATGCAGACGCCGACGACGTGTTCACCTCGGTCGAGCTCGTCACGAACGGCGGCACGGTCGCGAAGCAGTTCGACGACGTCTCCGGCCACGAGGTCTCCCTGAGCCTCGAACGCGACGTCGCCGACGGGGACTACTACTTCGTGCGGGCCGGGCAGGCCGACGGTGACGTGGTGGTCTCGGCGCCGGTCTGGGTCGGCGAGACGACGCGCGGCGCGAACTACGCGCCCGAGATCACCGTGCCGGACGGTTTCGTCGAGACCGCGGTGTACGGCGAGGAGGTCGCGCTGCCCGAGGCGACCGCGACCGACGACTCGGGCACGACCCCCACCGTGACGTACGAGGTGTACGACGCCGCCGGCGAGGTTCCCGTCGCCGACGGCGCGTTCCGGGTGCGCAGCTACGACCCGCACTACGTGGTCGTCAAGGCCACCGACGACGCCGGCAGCACCAACGCAGAGCTGCTCCGGATCACGGTCGACCAGGACGCGCTCGACCCGGCCGGGGTCTTCCAGTACTTCGGCAGCACCGCCGCGGTCACGGAGAAGCCCGGGGGTGCGGGGATCGCGGTGTCCACCGACCGTTCGATCGAGACCGTCTACGCCCAGGTCCGCGAGGCCGGTACGGAGGGCTGGGACGACGCCGACGTGCTCACGTCGACGAACGACCGCCCGTACGAGGTCAACACGATCGGCAACGACGAGGAGACCTACCAGCACTCCATCACCGGGCAGACGCTGCGCAGCCACGAGTTCGATGTCGCCGGGCTTGACACGGACGGCCGTTACGAGTACCGCTTCGGGGTGGCGCGCGACGGTGGGGCGCCGGACCCGGACGACGACGCGGCGTGGACCGACGTCGAGGGCGAGCTCGTCGCCGGCGGCGCTGACGACGAGCCGATCTACGTGATCGGTGACCTCCAGGCCACGAGCCACGACGCCGACGACCTGGGGATGCTCCGCGACGTGCTCGACCGGCTCGAGACCGAGGCGCCCGGCGGCCGGACGCTGGTGCAGACCGGCGACCTCGTCGACAACGGCGGCCGCGGACAGTACTGGGACGAGGTGTTCGAGCACGTCTTCGAGGGTCTCGACGTGCAGGTCGCCCCCGTCGCCGGCAACCACGAGACGTACGGCGACCTCGACTACGACTCGACCACGACCGAGCGGACCGCGATCTTCTCGAACCTCTACGACCTTCCGAAGAACGGCGCGATCGGGGAGAGCAACTACTCGTTCGACCGTGGCGACGTCCACGTCTCGGTGCTCAACTCCGTGAAGGACATGGATGCCCAGCTCGCCTGGCTGACCGACGACATCCGTTCGTCGACACGCACGTGGAACGTCGTCGTCGGCCACTACTCCTACTACGGCGGCCAGCACGGCGACGACGCCGACCTGGCCGGTGACCGTCCGAAGATCACCGCCGCGCTCGACCGGCTCGGCGTCGACCTCTACGTCGGTGGTCACGACCACCTGTACAAGCGGTCCACGATCTACGACGGCCGGCTCGCGCAGACCCCCGAGGAGGAGGCGCTCGGGACGACGTACGTGACGATGGGCTCGGCCGGGCCGAAGTTCTACGAGAACACGGTGCACTGGTGGGACGACGTCGTCTTCGACGAGGACACCCAGGTCGGTGGCGTCCTCGAGGTCACCGACGAGGGCCTGAAGATCGCCACGTACACGGTGGACGGACGCGAGGTCGACTCCTACACGGTGCGCAAGCCGAGGGGGACCTGGAAGGTGACGTCGACCGACGTGGTCGACCGCCGGCTCGACGGCGTCGGCCTGCTCAGCTACCCGGGCAGCCGCGACGACGTCACGGTCGTCGCCGCGACGTACGACAGCAGCGGCCGGCAGATGGGCGCGATGCGCAGTGTCGACGCGACCTTGGACCACCGGGGCGTCGAGCAGTTCGTGACCTTCGACGAGCCGCTGCCGGTCGCGCCGAGCGACACCCTCAGGGTCTACCTGTGGGACGGGCTGGAGAGCGCACAACCGATCCGCCCGGCGATCACGGTTCGCGAGGGGATCGCCGGTGACGGGACGGCCGACGACCCGTACCTGATCGCGAGCGCCGCCGACCTCGCGAAGATCGCGAACGACCCGGCGAAGCACTACCGGCTCACGACCGATCTCGATCTGTCCGGCACGACGACGGACCAGATCGACCGCCTCGTCTCGTTCCGCGGCGTCCTCGACGGGGACGGACACACCATCAGCGGCTTCACGGCGCCGTCGAACCAGGGCGTCGGCCTGTTCGCCGACAACCAGGGGACGATCCGCAACCTCGTCGTCCGCGGCGACGTCGAGTCCGCCAAGACGACGATCGGTCTGCTGGCCGACGTCAACCACGGCACGATCGAGCAGGTCCGGACCGAGGGCTCGATCACCGGCGCCGGTCGCGTCGGCGGCATCGTCGGCGACCACTACGGCGTGGTCCGCGACAGCTACTCGACGGCGGACGTCCGGGCGACCGGTCTGTACTCCGGCGGCGTCGTCGGGATCGCGATCGGCGGGTCCGTCACCGAGAACGCGTACGCGTCCGGAGCGGTCACGGCCGACGGACGCAACGCCGGCGGCGTCGTCAGCTACGGCTACGACGAGACCGTCGTCCACCACGTCGTCGCCCTGAACGCGCAGGTCGTCGCGCCGACGTGGGCGCACGCGATCGTGGGACGGGTCGGAGCCGGCCAGGTCGCCGACCTGCTCGACAACCACGTGAGCGACGCCGTCGCGATCAGCGGCGAGAGCCTGACCGACGAGCCTGCCGCCGACAACCCGAAGGGTGCGGTGGTCGCGGCTGCGCAGGCGCGGACGCAGGCGTTCTTCGTCGCCCGGGGCTGGGACTTCGACACGGTGTGGGCGTGGGACGAGGACGGGAAGCGCCCCGTCCTGCAGAACGCCTTCGAGGACGTCCCGCCGCTCCCCGAGGAGCCGGAGGCGCCCGCGCTCGAGCAGGCCGACGACGGTGCGTACCTGATCACGAAGCCGGCCGATCTCGAGGAGGTCGCCGCCTGGCCCGACGAGTCGTTCCGGCTGACGTCGGACCTCGACCTCGACGGCGTCACGCTGCCGCAGCTCGGGTTCCCGGCGCCGTTCACCGGCGAGCTGGACGGTGCGGGGCACGTCCTGCGCGGCTTCACCTCGACGTCCGGTGGCCTGTTCGGCACGATCGACGCGGGCGCGTCGGTGCACGATCTCGAGCTCGTCGACGCCACCGTGACGAAGTCCGCCAGCAAGGCCGGCATCCTGGTCGACTCGCTGCGCGGCACGGTCGAGCGGGTCTCGGTCGGCGGTTCGGTGAGCAGCCTCTCGTACGCCGGCGGCGTCGCGGGCGACTCGTTCGGGACGATCCGCGACGTGTACTCCACCGCCGAGGTGAGCACGACGGGCGGCAACTACGCCGGCGGGATCATCGGTGTGGCGGACAGCCCGAGCACCACCGAGCGGGTGTACGCGACGGGCGCGGTCACCGCGTCGGGGACGACGGCCGGCGGGCTCACCGGGTACGCACGCGACAGCGGGACCGTCGTCCGCGACAGCATCGCGCTGAACCCGTCGGTCACCGCGACGTCGCTGGCCCACCGGGTGGTCGCCCGCTACGCGTCGGGGCAGACCGCCACCCTGTCGAACAACCTCGCCATCGAGACGCTGGTCGCGCAGACGCAGTCGGTCACGGCGACCGGCCCGACCACGCTGAACGGGGAGACGGTCACGACAGCCGAGACACAGAGCGCCGACACGTGGACCGGCCGGCTCGGCTGGGACCTCGACAGCGTGTGGCGCTGGGACGACGAGGCGCAGCGGCCGGTGCTGCGGCGAGCAGACGAGCCGGCAGACGGGCGGGCGCAGCGTTCCTCGGCGGCCGTCGAGCGCGGCGCGGTCACGGTCGAGCCGGTGTCGTACGCGCTTCGGCACCCGGCGCCGAGCGTCGTGGGGCAGGCCGAGGACGGGTCGGCGATGGCGCACGACGCCGTGCTCGCCGACGGGGTCGCGACGGTGACGCTGCACGGCGGGGCCGCCGCGGCCGGTGGGCAGGTCGGAGTGCTGGTGCTCGACGGCGACGCTGATGCCGACGCACCGGGTGCCGGCGACGTCGCGTACGTCGGTCAGGCGGCGGCGGACGACGCGGGCGACGCGACGTTCGAGGTCGCGCTGGCCCAGGGCTCCGCTCTCGAGGCCTACCGGCTCGTGGCCGGCACGTCGGCCGGTACGCCGCGCTACGTCGCGTCGCTCGATCCGGACGAGCGACCGGCGCCGGAGAAGGCGACGACGTCGACCTCCGCGCAGGTGCGGCCGTGGGCGGTCGCGTACGGGCGGTCGGCGGTCGTGACCGCGCGGGTCACCTCTCCTGCCGGGCACCCGACCGGTCGGGTCGAGGTTCGGAAGGGCTCGCGGGTGCTCGGTTCGACGTCGGCGAGGCGGGGCGTCACCACCGTCCGTGTGCCGGCCCGGTCGCTCGCCCCTGGCCGTCACACGCTCACGGTGCGCTACCGCGGCGACGAGCGTCACCGGGCGTCGTCGGACACGGTCCGGCTGCGGATCACGAAGGCACGCTCCCGGATCACGGCGGCGAAGGTGAAGCCGCGGAAGGTGGTGGCCGAGCGGACCCGGGTGAAGGTCGTCGTGCGGGTGCGCGGAGCCCACGGCGTCCGTCCGCGCGGCCTCGTCACGGTTCGCGGGCGCGGGGTCGACGCGACGGCGCGAGTTCGCCACGGCGTCGCGAAGGTCCGGTTGGGTCGCCTCCCGAGGGCCGGGCGCCAGCGCTTCACCGTGACCTACCGCGGGAGCGACCAGCTGTCGTCGTCCACGCGCACGGTGAAGGTACGGGTGCGCCGGCGGTAGCCGCAAGGACGAGTGCCTGCACGAGATTCCTGGTACACCGTGCGCGTACGGTGTACCAGGAATCTCGATCCGCCCCCTCTTCGCTTCAGCGCGTGAACGGAAGCACGAGCCGCGAGTGGTGAGCGGCGTCGCGATACACCTTGTGGGTCACCGGACGGCCGACCGGTAGGTGGAAGGCGTCGGGCGGCAGCAACGCGTTGTGCGCATCGGCGAGCGGCTCGTCGTTCGACAGCTCGGCGACGAGGCGGTGGCCCGACCGCAGGGTGGCCGCGAACGGGTACAGCCGGAGCACGTACTCCTCGATGGTCCCCGGCTCGACCGGGACCGCGCGGGTGTGCGGGTGGTACGGGTTGCCCTCGGTGGTCCGGTCGTCGAGCTCGCGGTGCGACGCCTTGAGGAACCCGGTCGTGAGCAGCTGGCGCGCCCCGCCGGGAGCCTCGTCCCACAGCCGCATGATGAGGTTCGTGTCCGGCTGGTCGATCTCGACGAACAGGTGAGCCGCGCCGGTTCCGATCAGCTCGGTCGGCTCCTCGAAGGGCGCGGTCCGCCAGTCGATGATCTCCACCTGGTCCGTCACGGTGAGCGGGGCCTGGTAGAAGCCGTCCGGCGCGGCGTGCTCGGCGCCCATCCGCTCCGGCTCCGGAGACAGCGTGCGCCGCGGTCGCAGGTAGAGCGGACGGTAGTCGATCTCCTTGGGCGGCCACGCCTGCGCGGTGACGACCTCACGCGTGCCCTCGACGAACACACTGACCGCCGGCTCGTCCATCACGCCGTTCTCGATGCTCTTCAGCCAGTAGTCGTACCAACGGAACATCGTGTCGTGCTCCTCGACCCACGGCCGCGACTGCATCGGCGGGTACGACCCGATCTCCAGCCGCTTCGGACCGCGGAGGTTCTCGTACAGCTCGATGTGGCCGTCGACGGTCCACCCGCGCCCCTGGTCGATCTGGAGGTAGACGGGGACCTCGATGTTCTTCGCGAGGTTGACCGGGTTGCGCTCCTCGTACCACGCGCCGTCGAGGTCGTTGAGGACGATGTCGAACCAGGCTTCGTGGTTCTTCGGGTAGTGCAGGGTGTGCACGAGGTTGGGCCAGGCGGCGACGTCCGGGTCGGCGAGCCGTGCGGTGACGCGGGCCTCGATCTCCTCGGAGGAGTACGTCTCCAGCATCCGCGACGTGATCCGGTCGGTGAACGCCCAGCCCGAGTCGCCGCCGCGGCCCTCCCGTGCTGCGCGCGGCATGAACCACATGATGCCGCCGTGGTAGGTCGTCTCGTAGAAGTCGAAGTGGCCGCCGGAGACGAAGATCGCCTTGAGGTGCGGCGGTCGCTCGGCGGCCGCGAGCACCTGCATCGAGCCGAAGTACGAGATGCCGATCATCCCGACGTTGCCGTCGCACCACGGCTGCTCGGCGACCCACTCGATCAGGTCGTACGCGTCCTGGCCGAGCGGCACGCCGCCGGCGTTGTAGTTGCCGACGTGCTCGCCCTCCGACGCGCCCGAGCCGCGCAGGTCGCCGATCACGTGGGCGTAGTCCTCGGCGACGACGCGCGCGATGTCACCGGCCTCGATGCACCCGTCCCACATCGGCGACGGACGACGCTGCGGCGGTGTCGTGAGCGCGAGCGCTTGCAGCTCCTTGCCGTACGGGCTGAGCGCGACGAGCGCGGGACGCGGCTTGTCCTCGACTCCGTGGTAGACGTCGGTCGCGAGCGTGACGCCGTCGCGCATCGGCACCCGCAGGTCCTTGCGCACGGCGATCTTCTGCCCGCCGGCGTCCATGATCTTGAGGTCAGTGATGAACTGGTCGTCGGTCATGGGTGCAGCTCCTGTTCCTCGGTCACGTAGCCGTGCAGCGTCGTGAAGAACGGCGACGGCTCGAGCGTGGGGTCGCCGGCGTAGCCGAGCTGTTCGGCGGCAGCGGCGAAGGGGGAGTAGGGCGAGTCGGTGTGCGGCAGTCCGGCCGCGATGCACCGGGCTGCGGCCACACGGACCCGCGCCTCGATCGCGAGGCTCTCGTCGAGCGCCGCCCGGGCCTGATCGGCATCGAGCTCGACGCCGTACGGGGTGGCGTCGGTACGGCGGTACGGGTGGCCGAGGTAGAGGTGCTGGGGACGGACCTCGTCACGCAGGTACGTGAGGCTCGCGCGGTACGCGGCGGGGTCCACGTAGCCAGGGAAGCCGTTCGCGGCCCCGTGGACCTGGACCGCGTCGCCGACGAACACGGACTGCTGCCCGTCGACCACGTAGGCGACCGAGCCGGGGGTGTGACCGCCGATCGCATGGACCGAGACGGTGACGTCGCCGCCGAGCGGCAGTGTCTCGCCGCCGGTCACGAGGCGCGTCGGCTCCAGCTCGCCGGAGATCACGGCCTGCGCCGCCGCCGCCACCGACGCCGCGCCATCGGGGTCGCCGAGGTAGCGCCCCCGGCCCGCCGCGTACTCCTCGACGTGCGCCTGCCGCGACCGCAGCATCGGGGCGTCGGCGGCTCCGATCACGATTTCGGCCCGCCGGCCCGTCAGCTCCCACAGCGCGTGCGCGCCGCCGACGTGGTCGATGTGGCCGTGGGTCAGCAGGATCCAGCGGACGTCCTCGATCCGACGTCCGATCGCCTCGAGCGCGGGCGCCATGCCCTCGGTGGGCGACGACGCGATCCCGGCGTCGACGATCGCCGGCTCGGGCGCGTCGATGAAGAAGCTGTAGAGGCCGAACCGGCCCCACGGCGAGACCAGCGGATGGATCTCGACCGCGCTCCGGGCCGCCGCGGTCATGCCTCGACCCCGGGGCCACGCAGGAACGCGGCGGTCTCGTCGAACACCCGGTGGTACTCCGGGATCCACCCGAAGTGCTGCACGAACCCGTGCCCCGCCCCGTCGTACCGGCTCACCGTCGCGGCGACGCCGGCCTCCGCGAGCCGCCGCCCGTACAGCTCGCCCTCGTCGCGCAGCGGGTCGTGCTCCGCGGTGACGACCAGCGTCGGCGGGAGTCCCGTCAGATCCTCGCGCTTGATCGGCGACACCCGCGGGTCGTCCGGGTCGGCGCCGCTGTCGAGGTAGAAGGCGTTGAACGGCTTCAGACCCGCGGTCTCCAGGCCGTACCCTTGCGCGTTCTCGCGCAGCGACGCGTACCGCGTGACGTCGAAGTCGAGGTCCAGCGACGGGTAGTACAGCACCTGGTGCGTGATCGGGGCGCTCGGGCGACCGGCAGCCGCGTCGTCGTACGCGAGCGCGGTCACCGCCGCGACGTACGTCCCGCCGGAGCTGTCGCCGACCAGCGCGAGGGTCTCGCCGTCCCAGCGGAGCCTCTCGGAGTGGTCCGTGACCCAGCGGGCCACGCCGTAGCAGTCGCGCAGCCCGGCCGGGAACGCCGACTCGGGTGCCCGGCGATAGCCGACGGAGACGACCTTCAGGCCGGTCGCCGACGCCAGGGACCGCGCGACGTGGTCGTGCGTCTCCAGGCTGCCGAGGAAGAATGCGCCGCCGTGGACGTAGACCAGCACCCCGTACGAGGGGGCTTGCGTCGGCGTGTAGATCCGCACCGGCACCGGGCCGTACGCCGTGTCGGCGGTCGTGTCCGTGACCGCGTGCAGCGGGAGGCGCTCCTCGACCGGGCGTACCTCGGCCTCTTCGGCGGCCCGCAGGACGGCCGGGTCGATCGGGCCGGGCGGGGGCGGGGGGAGGGTCGCGAGGACCTTCGCGATCTCGGGGTGCAGCGCCATCAGCGAGCCGTCTGCGGGGTCGCCGCCTTCTGCGAGGCCGGCTTCTGGCCGGGGAAGACGTCGTCGAGCGCGTCCTCCTCCCAGCCCTGCCGCGAGATCGCCTGGAGCTCGTCGGTGACGGGCTTGCGCACGGCCTGGTACGCGGTCAGCGCCGCCGCGACCGAGTCGGACTCGACCAGCGCGGTCGCGAGCGCGCCGGCGTCGAGGATCGCGGAGTTCGCGCCCTGGCCCTGGTGGTGCAGCATCGAGTGCGCCGAGTCGCCGAGAAGCGCGACCGCGTCGGTGTGCCAGCGCTCGAACGGGTCGATGTCGTAGACGGCACGGACGTTGCAGGTCGCGAGATCGAGGTCGCGGGCCATGCTCACGAGCCGCTCGTCGAACCCCTCGAGCGTCGCCAGCAGGTCGTCCTTCGTGACCTGCGGGGACCAGGTCGGGTCCGCATTCAGCGAGGTGACGTCGAACGACACCTGGCCGCGGTGGCGCAGCGGCAGGAGGTAGACCTTGGTTCCGCGGCCGATGTACATCCGCAGGTTGTCGTCGATCACCGTGCCGTACGCGTCGTCGGCGTCGAGCACCGTGCGGTACGCGTGCTCGCCGGAGAACACCGGACCGGCCTGGCTGAACAGCTGCTCGCGGACGACGGAGCGGATGCCGTCGGCGCCGATCACGAGGTCGGCCGTGACAGAGGTGCCGTTCGCGAACGACAGCGTCGCGCTGTCGCCGTGGTCCTCGATCGTCTCGAGCTTGTGGCCGAGACGCACCATGCCGTCAGGGAGCACGCCGAGCAGCGCCTCGATGAAGTCGCCGCGGTGGATCAGGTGGGTGTGAGTCTTGACGCCGTAGTCGTCCATCCCCGGCCACGCGTCCTTCATGATCGGCTCGCCGGTCGGCGTGAGGATCTCGAAGTAGTCGCTGGGCGAGCTCACGGCGGCGATCGCGTCGAAGATCCCCCACCGGCGGAAGAGGTCCATCGTGGACGGGCGCAGCCCGATGCCGGCGCCGACCTCGCGGGTCTCGCTCGCCTGCTCGTACACGGCGACGTTCGCACCGAGCAGGCTCAGGGCCTTCGCCGCGGCGGCGCCGCCGTACCCGGCCCCGACGATCGCGACGTCGAGGTTCTTGAGATCGGAGTGATGCATGGTGATGTCCTTCGGTCAGGCCTTGATGGTCAGGAAGTCGGCCGGGTTGTCGACGAGCAGCGTCGTGATCGTGGCCTCGTCGACCCCGCGCTCACGCAGGTCGGGGACCAGGTCCTCGAACAGGTAGTTGACGGTGTGGCCCTTGACGCCGGGCCAGCCGAGCGGGCTGCAGTTCGCGTCGGCGGAGACCAGCAGGCGCGGCAGGTAGCCCTTCGCGACCAGGTCGAGGAAGTGGTCGAGCCGCTCCTTGCGCGCCCGCGCCCAGAACGGCGGGTCCTCGAGCTCGGTCTCGTACCCGAACGTGTCGAACCCGAGCCGTCCGCCCTGCGAGACGATCCAGTCGTGCGGGGTCTGGTCGGCGTTCAGGCCGTCGTCGGCGTGGCCGAACAGCACCCGGTCGAGGGGGAGGCCTTCCTCGCGGAAGATCGCGACCGCCGGCTCGGGGTCGATCGCGAGGTGGGTGAGGATCGGGACCCCGGTCGCGACCGCGGCGCGCGCTCCGGCGCGGTAGATCGTCTTGTCCAGCTCGGTCATCCGGCCGCCGCGGCTCACGCCGACCTTGATCACGCCGGCCCTGCTGCCGGTGTCGCCGATGCCGACGGTGATCTCGTGAGCGAACTGACGGGTCAGGTAGTCGACCGACGCCCGGGCGAAGTGGGGGAGCGCGGTGTCGCCGCCGACGAACCCGGTGCACGCGACGATGTGGACGCCGGTCTTCGCCGACAGCGACTTGTAGTAGTCGACGTCGCGGCCGTTGCAGATGCCGGTCGCGTCGACGAACGTGCCGCCGCCGTGCTCGTGGAACGCCCGCAGCTTCGGGACCGTCTCCGCGTACCGCTCCTCGGGCGTCTTCCACCACTGGGTGTCCAGCTCGGAGCCGGGCATGCCGTAGCCGACGTGCTCGTGGACGGCGACGACGCCGAGCTCGGCCGTGGGGATCGTCCCCAGGACGGTGTTCACCTTCGACATGGGTCCTTCTCTCTCAGCGCAGGTCGGGTCAGCGCAGGGTCAGATCAGCGCGGGGTCAGATCAGCGCGGGGTCAGCAGGTCGCGGGGGTTGTCGACCAGCAGCCGCCGTACGTCGTTGTCCGTGACGCCGTGGCTGCGCAGCAGCGGCGCGAACGCGGTCAGCACATGCTCGTAGGGCAGGTCGTACGGCCTGTGTCCGAGCGCCACCCCGACCGCGTTGCTCGACAGCAGCACCCGGTCGCCGAAGCCGGCGGCCAGGAGCTCGCGCACGAGGTCGACGCGGGCCGCGTCGGTGACGTGGCCGGGGTCGTCGTTCAGGCCGACGTGGTCGAGCGCGACGTACGCGCCGCGCCGGGCGACGGCGAGCGGGGCTCCGGCGGCGACGGCGTCCGTACGGTCGAGACCGCCGACCACGACGCGGTCGGCCGGCAGCCCCTCGCCGAGGACGACGTCGAGGTCGTCCACCGCGTCAGCGCCGAACCGGATCGAGACCGCGACACCGGTGGCGGACGCGGCGCGCGCCGCCCCGCGGAACAGGCTCTCGTCGGTCGCGGTCATGCCCGTACGGGTGGCTGCGGTCGCGATCAGGCCTGCCGCGCCACGGCGCTCGACGCGGGGGACGACCATGCCGTCGCGGACCTCGTCGCCGAACAGCCCGGCGAACCGTTCGGCCGGCCAGGGGGTCGGCGGGTTCGTCTGCGGGGTGAGGAAGTAGCCGCCGAGCATCTCCTCGGGGCCCATCCCGGTCGACGCGACGACGTGCACGCCCGTGGTGCGCGACAACGCCTCGTACAAACGGACGTCGCGCCCGGCGAACATCCCGGTGCTGTCGACGATCGTGCCGCCGCCGGCGTTGCGGAAGTCGGTGAGCTTCTTCTCCAGCGTCTCGAAGATCGCTGCGCGGTCGTAGGCGATGTCGTACGCGTGCTCGGCGCCGGGGACGACGGAGAGAAGGGCCTCGTGCACCGCGACGACGCCGAGGTCGTCGGCGGGGACGGGGCCGAGGACGGTGCTGACCAGGTGCGTCATGAGGACCTTCCAGACGGGCTTGCGGTCGGATGCGGGTGACCGGCGTCACGCGCTGCCTGATCAAAGTAAGCAGTCACTTTACACGCTGTCAAGCCAATGAACTCGAAGATGTTTGGTTGGTCAGCCGCTATGCTGCGGTGCGTGTCTACGTTGCGCGCGGCCCAGAAGCGGATGACCTACGAGCTCTTCCTGGAGAAGGGGCTCGAGCTCTTCGGGACGAAGGGCTACGCCGCCACGACCGTCGACGACATCGCGAGCGCGGCCGGCTCGACGCGGACGACGTTCTACCTGCACTTCGCCTCGAAGGCGGAGCTGATGAGCGCGCTGCTCGAGAAGGTCGACACGATCCTGACCTCGTCGGACGACCCGCCGCTGCCGGTCGTGGTCGAGTCGGGCTCGCGGGCGCTGATCCGCGCATGGCTCGACCGGAAGTTCTCGCAGTGGGACGAGATCAAGCCCTACCTCACCGCGTCGTACCAGGCGATGCACGAGCCCGACGTGATCGAGCGGACCGAGCAGTGGTTCGAGAGCGCGGTCGGCGACATGATCGCGGGGCTCGACAAGGCCGGGCGGTTCGACGCCTCGGTGCGCAAGATCCGCTGCACGCTCGCGTTCGGGCAGCTCGAGTACCTGTCGCGGCGCTACTTCGCGGTCGGCTGGGCGACGCCGCGCGAGATCTGCCTCGAGGAGCTCACCGACTCCTGGTGCCACCTGCTGACCGACGCCGGCTGACTATATTCACTCTGTGCATGACAGTCCATGCAGAGAATGCGTTGGACAGATATGACGGTGAGCACATTCACTTGACGTCATGTCATCCACACCCCTCCGGCCTGTGACGGCGGACGTCGATCTCTTCGGCGACGACGTCCTCGTCGACCCGTACCCGACGTACCGTGCGCTGCGCGAGAGCGCCGCGGTCGTCCACCTTCCCGCCAACGACGTCCACGCGCTGACCCGGTACGAGCCGATCCGCAAGGCGCTCGCGGACCCCGAGACATTCTCCTCCGACGGTGCGATCGGCTTCAACCCGATGGTGAATGAGGCCCTCGCCGGGACGTCGCTCGCCTCGGACCCGCCGGTCCACACCCAGCTCCGGGCCACGCTGTCGGAGAACCTCTCCCCACGAGCGCTGCGCGGTCTCAAGGCGCAGATCCAGGCGAAGGCCGACACGCTCGTCGCCGCGCTGGTCGAGCGTGGGTCGTTCGAGGCGATCGACGACCTCGCCCGTGCCCTCCCGCTCGAGGTGGTCGCCGACCTGATCGGCTTCACCGGCGAGGTGCGCGCGAACATGCTCCGCTGGGGTCAGGCCGCGATGCAGGTGATCGGCCCGCTCAACCAGCGCACGGCCGAGAGTTTCCCGATCGCCGGCGAGCTGTACGGGTGGTGCTCGACGGTGACCGCCGACGAGCTCGCGCCGGGCTCGGTGGGGCGCGGGATCTTCGATGCCGAGGAGCGCGGCGACATCCCTCCCGGCACCGCCGGGCACATCATCCACCAGTATCTCGGCGCCGGGGTCGATACGACGATCGCCGCGCTCGGCAACGTCGTCGCGCTGATGGCCGCGCACCCCGACCAGCTGGCCCTCGTACGCCGGGACCCGACGCTCGTGCCGGCCGCGTTCAACGAGGCGCTGCGCTTCTGGGCGCCCGTGCACGCGTGGGGCCGGCGCACCACCCGGGAGGTCGAGATCGACGGCGCCGTCGTCCCGGCGGGAGCGCAGGTGGCGATCCTCTTCGGTGCCGGCAACCGCGACCCGCGGCACTACGAGGACGCCGACACGTTCCGGGTCGAGCGCAACCCGGTCGACCACCTGTCCTTCGGGTACGGGCCGCACGGCTGCGCAGGCCAGGGCCTGGCCCGGCTCGAGGTGCACGCCGTGATCGCGTCCCTGGCCGCGCGGGTCGAGCGGCTCGAGGTCGCCGACGCCGTTCGCGTGCCGAGCAACATCACCCGCAGCATCGAGGAGTTGCGCGTCCTCGAGGTGGTGCCGGCATGAGGATCGTCCTGGACCGACCGCGCTGCGAGGGGCACGGGCTCTGCGAGGAGGCTGCGCCCGCCCTGATGCATCTCGACGACGACGGCGAGCTCGTCCTCGACCGCGAGGAGCTCGGCGACTCCGAGACCGCCGCCGCGAACGCAGCCGTGCGGGTCTGCCCCGTCGCCGCGCTGCGGCTGTCATGACCAGCGGGTCCGTCGTGAGCAGGCCGCGCAGGGTCGTCGTCGTCGGCCACGGCATCGCCGGACTCACGGCCGCGGACACGCTACGTGCCGAGGGTTTCGACGGCGAGCTGACGATCGTGGGCGACGAGCCACGCCCCGCCTACAGCCGGCCGGCACTGTCCAAGGCGCTGCTGCGCGACATCGACGATCTCGCGTCGCACACGCTGCCCCCGTCGGACCACGGCGCGGTCGAGCTGCTCGGCGTCCGCGCGACGGCGCTCGACGTCGGGCGGCGCCGGGTCGTGCTGGACGACGGCGAGACGCTCCCGTACGACGGGCTGGTCGTGGCGAGCGGCTGCCGACCGCGTCGCCTCGGGGCGGAAGCGGCGACCGGAACCGGGCCCGGCACAGGCGCCGGCAGACGCGACGACGCGCTCGCGCTGCGGAACCTCGACGACGCACTCGCGCTGCGGGAGCGGATCGCATCCCGGCCATCGGTGCTCGTGATCGGCGGGGGACCGCTCGGGATGGAGATCGCGTCGGGTTGCCTGGACGCCGGGTGCGACACGACGCTGATGTCGCTGGGCCCGCCGCTGCTCGACCAGCTCGGGCGGTGGCTGTCGGACCTGCTCGTCGACGCGGCCCGCGCACGGGGGCTGCGGATCCTGCCCGCCGACGCTCCGCGGCCGCCGGCCGACCTCGTCGTGACCGCGGTCGGAGACGTGCCGAACGACGCGTGGCTCGGATCCAGCGGACTGCTCGGCGGTGGTCGGCTCGTGGTCGACTCCCGCGGACGGGTCCGCCAGGACGTCGTCGCGGCGGGGGACGTCGCGGCCTTCCCGTCGACCGACGGACCTCGTCGGACCCCGCTGTGGACCAGCGCGATCGAGCAGGCTCGGGTCGCCGCCGCGGCTTTGCTGCGTGGCGACGACGCGGTGCCGTACCGGGCCCGTCCGTACTTCTGGACCGAGCAGTTCGGCCTCTCGGTGAAGGCGGCCGGCGTGATGCCGGCCGCGGGCGACCCGGTTGTCGTCGACGGCACCGGCGACGCGTGCCTCGTGCAGTGGCCGGGTGCGGCGGCCGCCGTGAACTACCGGATCCCGGTGCCGCGGCTGCGACGGCTCTGCGAGACCGCTGTGGCCTGACGAGGTGGGCGCGGTAGACCAGCGTCCGACCCTGGGCATCGAGGATCACCGAGGGCGCGACGGCAGTCGAGCCCGCACGGCCGTGCCCGCTCGTCGCGCCGTGCATCCCGGCCGCGGTGGCGACCGACCGACACCGCGCGCGAGACCGCCTCGTGGTGGGTCGCGTCCCTGACGAGCATGGTCCGCCGTACCGCCAGGCGCTGGTCCGCCTCGGGCACGAGTCCACGGCCGATCAGTTGGTGCGACGCGGGGTACGGTGCGGAGGGTGGACGACGGGCAGAGCGACGCTTCCGGGCTCGACCGGCTCGCGTCGGTCGACCTGAACCTGCTCGTGCCGCTGCTCGCGCTGCTCGAGGAACGCTCGGTCACCCGCGCCGCCGCCCGGGTCGGCCTCTCGCAGCCGGCGATGAGCCACGCGCTCGGCCGGATGCGGCGGCTCCTCGGTGACGAGCTGCTGGTCCGCCACGGCGCCGGGATGACCCTCACCCCCCGCGCGGCCGAGCTGGTCGTGCCGCTGCGCCAGGCGTTGGAGCACGCCGGGCGGGTCGTCCGGTTCCCCGGGTTCGACCCAGCGACCGACCGTCGCACGATCACGGTCGCGTCGACCACGAGCACGGCCTTCGTGCTCGGCAGCGCGCTTGCACGGCTGGTCGCGCAGGGTGCTCCGCAGGCCACGCTGCGGCTGCGGACGTTCGCGGTGCCGGCCGAGTCCGACTTCACCTCCGGCGGTGTCGACGCCGTGCTCCTGTCCGAGGGCGTCCCGGCGCCGTACCCGCGCGAGCGGCTCTATGACGACCGCTGGGTTGTCGTCGCCGCACCCGACGCCGCGCCGGTGGACGCGACCGCACTCGATCTGCTGCGCGACCTCCCGCACGTCGTGTTCGAGGAGGGTCTGCGGAGCAGCGCGCCGTACGTCGCGCTCGACGACCACCGGATTCCGTACCGCGTGGGCCAGCTCGTCCCCGACAACATGCTGATCCCGGCGCTGGTCGCGCCCGTCGGCGGTGTCGCGGTGCACCGGGCGAGCGTGATCGGGGCGATGAGCGAGATGTTCCCGCTGCGGGTCGCGGAGTTCCCGTACCCGCTCCCGGGCCTCGGGATCGACCTCGTGTGGAACCCGCGGCTCGCCGACGCCAGCTTCATCGACTGGCTCGGCGCGGTCCTCGTCGAGGCCGCTCGGCTCTCGGTCCCCGCCGCACCGTAGGCCCACGGTTCCGGTACGCCCCCGTACGGCCCACGGTTTCCCATGCGCTCGCCCCCGCGCCTCTCTTCATGCGCTGAGTTGTCGTATCGCGCACTCGCTGGACACAGTGACAAGTGAGTGGTACAACTGTGACCCAACGTGACCGCGGTCACGCGAACCGACGATCTGGAGAGGTGCGATGACCCGAGCCGACGGTGCCGTTCCCCGCCTGGAGGTGCGCGGACTCTCGAAGACGTTCTCCGGCGTGACCGTGCTGCGCGACGCGCACCTGCGGCTCGCGCCGGGCGAGATCCACGCGCTGGTCGGTCAGAACGGCTCGGGCAAGTCGACGCTGATCAAGCTGATCAGCGGCGTCCACCGGGCCGATCCGGGCGGCGAGGTGCTGGTCGACGGCACCGCCATCGGGCCGCCGGTGCACGCCGGCCGGCTGCACCAGCAGGGCCTCGCGTTCGTCCACCAGGACCTGGGACTGATCAACGACCTGACCGTGGCCGAGAACGTGCGGGTCGGGCGCCACGCGGTCAACGCGGTCACCCGCCGGATCGACCGTGCGGCCGATCGCGCCGCGGTCCGGCAGACGTTCGCATTCCTCGGCGTCCCGATCGACCCTGACGCGACCGTCGGCTCGCTCGACCCGAGCGAGCGGGTCGCGGTCGCGGTCGCCAGGGCGCTCCAGGAACGGGCCGAGGGGAGCGGCGTCGTCGTCTTCGACGAGTCGTCGCGGGCGATCCCGCACGAGGCGCTGCCTGCGTTCTACGCGATGGTGCGGTTCCTCGCCGAGCAGGGCACGGCAGTGCTGTTCGTCAGCCACGACCTCAAGGAGGTCCTCGCGCTCGGCGACCGCGTCACGGCGCTGCGCAACGGCCGGGTCGTCGAGACCGGCGTCGACGTCGCCGCGCTCGACGAGGCGGCGCTGACCCGGCTCGTGCTCGGCCGCGACGGCGCGCCCGGCGACCTGATCGGGCACTACCCGCCCGTGTCGGGCGCGCCCGCCGAGTCGGTCACGCTGTCCGGCATCGGCGGCGGTCGCGTCCGTGACGTCACTGCGACCCTGCGGCCGGGCGAGGTCGTCGGTGTGACCGGCACGATCGACTCCGGCCTCCTCGACCTCCCCGGGCTGCTCGGAGGTGCGCGCTCCGCCCGCGGTTCGATCCGTCGCGCCGGACGCGCGCTCGACCTCGCCCGCTGCTCGGTCGCCGAGCTGCTCGACGCCGGGGTCGTGATGATCCCGCAGGACCGCCACGGCTACGGCCTCGCGATGGACCTCACCGTCGAGGAGAACGTCACGATCCCGCACGTCGGCGCCCGCGCGCGCCCGTGGTCACTCGGCCGGGCGTGGCGCCGGCAGGAGACCGACCGGGTCCTAGAGCGCTACGACGTGCGCCCGCGCGGCCGCGACACGGTCGTCGCCACGATGAGCGGCGGCAACCAGCAGAAGGTTCTGTTCGGCAAGTGGCTGCTCGGTGAGCCGCGGCTGCTCGTCCTCGAGGAGCCGACCCAGGCCGTCGACGTCGGCGCGCGCGCCGCGCTGCTCGAGGCCACCCGCCAGGCCGCGCAGCACGGTGCCGCCGTGCTCTACGTGTCGTCGGAGGTCGAGGACCTCGCAGCGGTCTGCGACCGCCTGCTCGTGCTGGACGACGGCGTCGTCGCCCGCGACCTCACCGGTCCCTTCACCGCCGAGTCCGTGCTCGGCGCCATCTTCGACGTTCCCACCGGAGGACCCGCATGACCACCATCACCGAGCACGAGCCCGACGCGAGCTCCGACCCGGCGCCCGACACCGCGTCCCGCGCCCGGCGCACCCCTCCGTACGCCCAGCTCGCCCAGCGCTTCAGCCTGATCGGTCTGTGGGTCGTGATGGGTGCGGTGTTCTTCGTGCTGGCCGACGTCCCGCTCAGCAACTTCCTCCAGGGCATCTTCGCCCGTCAGACGCCGCTGGTCTTCCTCGGCATGGCCGTCGTCGCGACGATGGCGGTCGGGGAGTTCGACCTGTCGTTCCCGTCGGTCTACGCGCTGTCGGGCTCCACGGTCGCCTCGCTGGTCGTGCTGCACGGGTGGTCGTTCCCGCTGGCGGCGCTGGCGGCGATCGTGCTGGCGGTGCTGTTCGGCGCCGTCAACGCGGTGCTCGTCGTCCGCGCCGGGATCAACTCCGTGATCGTCACGCTCGGCGTCGGCAGCGTCGCCCTCGGGCTCGGCAGCTGGATCTCGGAGGAGACGTCGGTCAGCGGGCTGGACTTCACGCTGTCGAACATCGCTCTCGCGCGGGTCGCCGGCCTGCCGATGATCTTCTGGTACGGCGTGGTGCTGGTCGTCGTCGCCGCGTACGTGATGAGCGCGACGCCGCTCGGGCGGCACATGCTGTTCGTCGGCGCGAACCGCGACGTGGCCCGGCTCGCCGGCATTCCCGTCACGCGTGTGCGGGTCGGTGCGTGGCTCACGTCGTCGCTCCTGTGCGGCGTCGCCGGCGTCGTGACCGCGGCCGGGCTCGGCGGGTTCAACGCGACCTCGGCGCGTGAGTACTTCCTACCCGCGTTCGCCAGCGTCTTCCTCGGCACCGTCGCGGTGGTGCCCGGGCGGTTCAACCCGCTCGGGATGTTCATCGCCGTCTACTTCCTCATTACTGGCGTCTTCGGCCTCCAGCTCCTGGGCTACCAGGGGTGGGTCACCGACGTCTTCTACGGCGGCGTGCTCGTGGCCGCCGTCGCCGCCTCGGCGTACGTCCAACGCCGGCTGCGCAGCTAGCCCGTCTCGGACCGTCCCTTCCACCCGGTGCGTGAGCACCGCGAGAAACGGAGAACTCCCATGTTCAGGATCGACAAGCCCTTGGTGGCCGCGTGCGCGGTCGCCGCCCTGGCGCTGTCCGGATGCAGCTCCGTGGAGGAGCAGAGCGCCGCCGAGGCAGGTTCCGCCGCCCAGGCCACCAGCGCCGAGGCGAAGGCCGCCCAGCAGGTCGTCGAGGAGGCCACGAAGGCCGTCGAGAGCTTCGAGGCCCCCGGTGACGCGGTCGACGGCGTCGACCAGCTCGCCGGCAAGACCGTCTACTTCGTCCCGGCCACCTACCAGGTGCCGGTCTTCCAGGCGGTGGCGTCGGCGCTCGAGAACGCGCTCGGTGCGGCGGACGTCCAGGTCGAGGTCTGCGACGGCAAGGCCAACCCCGCGAACATGGCGAGCTGCATCCAGCAGGGCATCGACGCGGAGGCTGCGGCGATCATCACCGGGTCCATCCCGACCGATCTCGCGTCCGTCGCGTTCGAGAGTGCCCAGAAGGCGGGCATCCCGGTCGTCAACACGATGACCGCGCCCGCCGGCCCTGGCGACCCCGCGCAGTACGCGTACCTGACGCCCGACTACGTCGCACTCCAGTCGCGGTCGGCGAGCTGGGTGATCGCGGACTCCGACGCCGCAGCGAACGTTCTCTACATCCAGGTCACCGACACCCCGGCGACCACGATCTGGGCCGAGCAGGGCGCACTCGCCACGTACGAGCGGGACTGCCCGGACTGCGAGGTCACGGTCATCAAGGCCAACACCGGTCAGCTCGACAAGCTTCCGAGCCTCGTCACCAGCGAGCTGACCAAGAACCCTGATATCGACTACGTGCAGACCGAGGTCGACTTCCTCGTGCAGCCGACGATCGACGGACTGCAGACCGCCAACGCCACGTCGGTCAAGATCGCCAGCATGGACGGCACCCTCGCCGCGCTCCAGCAGCTCGAGGGCGGCCAGCTGGTCTCCAGCGAGGTGGGGTTCAACGCCGACGCGCTCGCCTGGTACGCCGCCGACCAGGCGGTCCGGATGATGGCCGGCCAGCCGAGCAACACCGAGGTCGCCTTCCCGTACCAGCGGATGTTCACCGCTGAGAACATCGACGACCTCGACCTGACGCCCGAGGCCGAGAAGACCGGGGCGTGGTACGGGTCGACGGACTACCAGGACGGGTTCCTCGAGCTGTGGGGGCTGGCCGGCTGATGTGCACCTCCTGCTCCGACCCGACCCACACCACCACGGCGCTGTCGCGGCGCCTGCTCCTCGGCGGCGCGGCCGCGGCCGGCCTCGGTGCGGTCGCCCTGCCCGGGATCGCGCACGCGTCGCCGTCAGCGGGCCGCGGCCGGTCCGTCGACCTCTCCCGCGGCCTGCACGTCGTGCTGCTCGGGACGGCGGGTGGGCCGCCGCCGCGGCCCGGCCAGGCCGGGATCTCGACCGCGGTCGTCGTCGACGGCCGGGTCTACCTGGTCGACGCCGGTGCGTCCGCCGTGCACCAGTACGTCCAGGCGGGGCTGAGGCTCGCCGACCTGGCCGCGGTGTTCGTCACGCACCTGCACGTCGACCACGTGGCCGACTACCCGAACCTCTTCCTGCTCGGCGGCTGGAACGCGCCGGGCCAGGGTGACAGCCTGGCGGGGCCGGTCCCGGTGTACGGGCCCGGTTCGGCCGGCGGTCTGCCTCCGACGTTCGGGGGCGGCACGTCGCCGACGACCTCGCCCGAGAACCCGACCCCGGGCCTGTCGGCGCTGACCGACCACGCCTGCGCCGCGTTCGCGTACAGCACGAACGTCTTCCTGCGCGACTCGCGGATCCGCGAGACCCGTGCCCTGGCCGACGTGCACGAGATCGCGATCCCGGACGTCGGTGCGTCGTTCCAGAACACCGCTCCGGACATGGATCCGTTCGTCGTGATGGAGGACGACCGGGTCCGCGTCAGCGCGGTGCTCGTGCCGCACGGCCCGGCGTACCCGGCGTTCGGCTACCGCTTCGACACCGAGCACGGGTCCATCACGTTCTCCGGCGACACCACGTACAGCACGAATCTCGAAGGCCTCGCCGACGGGTCGCGCCTGCTCGTCCACGAAGCGGTGAACGTGCGTGGGATGACGCTGCCGGAGCCGGTGCTCGCCCACATCCTGGAGTCCCACGTCGAGGTCCAGGAGGTCGGCCCGGTCGCGCAGCGCGCAGGCGTCGACACGCTGCTGCTCAGCCACATCGGCAACCTCGACGGCTCGCCGCTGGACCGCCAGCAGTGGCGTCGCTGGGCGCATGTCGGGTTCGACGGCGCGGTGCACGTCGGGCGCGAGCTCGAGGTCTACACGGTCGGGCGGCGACGCGTCACGCGCAGCTGAGGGCCCTCGCGCTGTGGCTGGCCGGCCGACGAGGTCGGATCAGAGTGTGGCGATCCAGCGCGCCGCGGCGTCCGCGGCGCGCTGGTAGCGAGGCGCCACCGTCGTTAGTCGGGCCTCGATCGCCGTTCGGTCGACCAGGCGAGCTTCGACGAGGGCGCGCACGAAGTCACGGTCCTTCTCCCGAAACGCGCAGAGCTTGGCCACGCAGAGGTCGTCCTTGTCGAGGCGCCACCCGGTGAACACAGGCTCGCCGCCGGGCGCAGCCGTGTTGAGGTTGCTCACCTTGACGAGGCGATCTCGTCAGCAAGGCGTGCGGTCTCCTCGTTCGTCGGGGCAATCGGCAGCACATCGATCTCCATCGACATCGTCGCGACCTCCGGCAGGTCCACCTCGTCGACCGAGCCCAGGATTGCCTGTGACCCGACGATGATCACCTCGTGTCTGTCGATGATCTGACAGGCGGCTCGGATCGCATGCTCCAGCTGGTCGCGTCGCATCAGCCGGCGCGCCTGAGCTCGCGCAGGACGTCCAGCCGTTCGGAGTCGGGGAGAAGGCCGCTGAACGGCGAGACCTCTCGCATCTCGATCGATCGCCGATCCAGACCTGTCATCGCCCGGTGCAGGTCGAGGATCTCACCTTCGCTGACGAGGTCCGTCCAACGCTCCACGTTCTGTGTGTGGACCCTTCCTCGGACCCCGCCGCGGAGCCGCTCCAGGTTCTCGAGCAGTCGCGGCTGCCACTCCTCGAAGGTCGGCTTCGTCAGGTGGAAGGAAAGTCGACGGTGCAGCATCCAGGAGCGGTGCTCGGAGTGCGTGAGCTCTGGTTCGACCGGACGGCGCACGACCTCGAGTCGATAGCCCATGCACGACAACAGCCGGTCCAGCTGCTCGTCACTCAGGTCGACCTTGCCAGACAGGAACTGGCTGATGCTCGGCTGATGCACACCGCTGACGCGGGACAGCATCGTCTGGGTGGTGCCCGTCTCAGACATCACCTCGCGCAGGAGTTCCCCTCGGGTCGACATGGCACGATCATAGCACTTTCTGCTATACCGCGAGATACGCCGTCCGTCGGCGACGCGTCACGCGCAGCTGAGGGCCATGATGGGGTGTCGTGGAGTCCTCCCCGGCACACCCGCGTGACCGTACGTCGGAGAACCCCGCCGGGCGCGCGCCCGGCGGGGTTGCGCTGACTGCGCTCTGCGGGCACCTGCTGCGGCGCTCGTACCAGGTGCATCAGGCGCTGTGGGCCGAGGAGGTCGGGGACACCGTGACCAGCCGGCAGTACGCGGTGCTCGGCGCCGTCCGTGCGTACCCCGGCACCGACCAGCGCGGGATCGGCGCGCTCGCGTTCCTCGACCGCACCTCGACGATGGAGGTCCTGCGGCGGCTCGAGCGGCGCGGCTGGCTCGAGCGGCAGCGCGACGTGACCGACGGGCGCCGTCACGTCCTGACGGTCACCCCCGACGGCCTCCGTACGCTCGGCGCGGTCGCGCCGGCCGTGGGGCGCGTCCAGGATCGGTTGCTCGAGCCCGTAGCGGCGGGGGAGCGCGAGGCGTTCCTCGACGCGCTGCGCAGCGTGGGCCGGGTCGGAGATCGCGACTCGGTCGACGACCGTACGGCCTCTCCGCTCGTGCTGCCCGGCCACCTGGTGCGCCGTTCCCAGCAGGTGCACACCGAGCTGTTCGCAGCCGAGCTCGGTGGCCGGATCACGGGACCGCAGTACGCGGCGCTGCACGTGGTCGTCGCGAGCCCGGGCGTGAGCCAGAGCGGGGTCGCGGACCGCGCCGCGTTCGACCGTACGACCGTGGGCGAAGTCGTCGCGCGGCTGCGCGAGCGTGGCTGGGTCGCGCAGGAGCGGGACCCTGCGGACGGGCGCCGCCGGGTGCTGACACCGACTCCGGAGGGGGAGCGCGCGGCGTACGAGTCCGCGCCCGCCGTCGCGGCCGTCCAGGAGCAGCTGATGCACGACCTCGACCCGCCGACCCGTGCCCGCCTGCTGGACGACCTGCGCGCGCTCGCCCGCTTGCCCTGACCCCGCGCGGGCGGGTGGACGGCAGGGGCCGCGACACGTATCCTGCCAGATAGTCAGTGTACTGACTATCTGGTTCGAGCGCCGACCGAGCACGAGGAGCACCCATGCAGGCGTACCTGAACGGCTTCCACCCCGGCGACCCCGAGCGACTCCCCGCCGACCCGGACCGCGCCGCGCAGCCCGGCCTGCCGGACGCGGTCGACGTCCTGATCGTCGGTACGGGTCCGGCCGGTCTCGTGCTCGCCGCCCAGCTCGCGCAGTTCGCCGACATCACGACCGCGATCGTCGAGCGCCGCGACGGCCCGCTCGAGATGGGGCAGGCCGACGGGGTCGCGTGCCGCTCCATCGAGATGTTCGACGCGTTCGGGTTCAGTGAGCGCGTCGTGAAGGAGGGCTCGTGGGTCAACGAGGTCACCTTCTGGAGCCCCGAAGCCGGAGCGCCGGATCGGATCGCGCGGACCGGCCGGGTCCGTGACGTCGAGGAAGGGCTGTCGGAGTTCCCGCACGTCATCCTGAACCAGGCGCGGGTGCAGGAGTTCCTCCTGGAGGCGATGGAGAAGGCGCCGAGCCGCCTCGAGCCCGCGTACGGGTGGGAGGTCGCGGGGCTGAGCGTCGTGGCTGACCCCCTGCACGACGCGGGCGATCATCCGGTCGCGGTGACGCTGCGGCCGACCAACGACGGCGCGGCGGCCGACGCGGCACCCGCCGATCGCGTCGTACGTGCTCGCTACGTGGTGGGCTGCGACGGCGCGCGGAGCACCGTACGGCGTGCGATCGGCCGCGAGCTGCGTGGCGACGCGGCGAACCACGCGTGGGGCGTGATGGACGTGCTCGCGACCACCGACTTCCCCGACATCCGGTTCAAGGCCGTGATCAAGTCCGAGGCCGGGTCGATGCTGATCATCCCGCGCGAGGGCGGCTACCTGTTCCGGATGTACGTCGAGATGGGCGAGCTCGAGCCGGGTGAGCGGGTCGCGCAGCGCGGGATCGGCTCCGACGACGTCATCGCCGCTGCCCAGCGCATCCTCGCTCCGTACGCGCTGGACGTGCACGAGATCGTGTGGTGGTCGGCGTACGAGGTGGGTCAGCGCGTGACCGACCAGTTCGACGACGCCGGCGACGGGCGAGAGCCGCGGGTGTTCGTCGCCGGGGATGCGTGCCACACGCACAGCCCGAAGGCCGGGCAGGGGATGAACGTCTCGATGCAGGACGCGTTCAACCTCGGCTGGAAGCTCGCCGCCGTGCTGCGCGGGCAGGCGGACGCATCGCTGCTGTCCACGTACAGCGCCGAGCGCCAGGTCGTCGCGCAACAGCTGATCGACTTCGACCGCGACTTCGCAGCGAAGATGACCGCGCGGTCGCACGGCGCCGACACCGACGGCCCGGACGAGGTCGCCACCGTGATGCGGGAGACGTTCGTGGCGCAGGGGCGCTACACGGCAGGCTTCGGGACCCGGTACGAGCCGGCGCTGCTGACCGGCGACGGCACGCACCAGCACCTCGCGAAGGGGTTCGGGATCGGCGAGCGGTTCCACTCCGCGCCCGTGCTGCGGATCAGTGATGCGAAGCCCGTGCACCTCGGCCACGCCCACCGCGCCGACGGCCGGTGGCGGCTGTATGCGCTCGCGGACCGGGCCGACGTACGCGATCCCGGTTCGCGGTTGCGTGCGCTGTGCGAGGCGCTGACCGAGCGGCGCGACGCGGCGGTGCGGCGCTTCACGCCGGCGGGCGCCGACGTCGATGCGGTCCTCGATCTGCGAGCGGTGCTGCAGCAGCCCCACACCGCGGTCGCGCCGACCGACCTGCCGGAGCTGCTGCTGCCAGCGAAGGGCCGCTTCGGGCTGCACGACTACGAGAAGGCGTTCACGTCGGTCGGGGCCGAGCCGGACATCTTCGACCTGCGCGGCGTCGACAGGGACGCGGGTGCGCTGGTCGTCGTCCGGCCCGACCAGTACGTCGCGACCGTGCTGCCGCTCGACGACGTCGACGGGTTGACGGCGTTCTTCGCGCGGTTCCTGCGCGACGCGTAGGCGGCCCGCTGCCCCGTGATCGGTGTTGGCTGCCCTGCCTAGGCTCGACGCATGGGACTGGGCCGTGCGGGGGTCGTCGCGGGGGTCGTCGTGGCCGCGGGCGCGCTCGTCGTCGGCGCCGCCAACGCGGTGGTGCTCGCCCGGACCGATCGCTGGATCGTGGAAGAGCCCGACGATCTCCCGCATGCGCAGGCGGCGATCGTGCCCGGATCGATGGTCCGCCCGGACGGCAGCCTCGGAGCGGTGGTCCGCCAGCGCGTCGACGCCGCCGTCGCGCTCTACGAGTCGGGTGCGGTCGACAAGATCCTCGTGTCCGGCGACAACCGCACCCACGCGTACAACGAGCCCGGAGCGATGCGCGATGCCGTGCTCGCCGCCGGAGTGGATCCGCAGGACGTCTTCACCGACTACGCCGGGTTCAGCACGTGGCACACGATGCGCCGTGCGCGGGAGGTCTTCCAGGTGTCCTCCGCGGTCGTGGTGACCCAGGACTTCCATCTCGCACGGGCCGTCGACCTGGCGCGCGCCGCCGACGTCGACGCGTACGGCCTCGGCGTGGGGGATGCGCAGCGCACCCGCGCCGGTGTCCGCGAGGTCCTGGCGCGGGTCCGCGGGCTGGGAGAGGCGACGCTGCGACCCTCGGTCGTCCTCGGGCCGCAGCTGCCGATCGACGGCGACGGCCGTACGTCCTGGGCCGGCGGCCGGTCCTGACGGCGACGGTGTGAGCGGGCTCTCGGGGGTCCGCGGAAACACGGACGGGGCGGTGTTCGTTGTTCAGAACAACAAATCAACGCGAAACCCACTCGTACGACCATTTCCGAGGAGATCCGATGACCATCATGAAGCGATTCGCACGACGTGTCGGCCGCAGCCCGATCGCGACCTTCGAGCCGTGGCCCCGCTACCTGGGCCGTCGCTGACGCAGCGCCCGAACAGACGACTGCGTGGGCACCGCTCCCGGATGGGGAGCGGTGCCCTCGTCATCGTCGGCTCGGGTCGGGCGTACCCCGGAGCCGCGCGTACGCCCGCTCACGCCGCTGCACCGCAACGTCGAGTGCGGCGCACCCGAGCAGGACGACAGCGCCGAGCAGGCCGACGGCATGAAGCGCCTCGGCCGCGGCGACCCCCACAGCGGCGTGCGCGGCCGGATCGGTGGCCGAGGGTGCGGCATCAGCCATGGTCGTGACCCCAGGACCTGGTTCTGCGGCCGTGCCCTGCAGCGCGAGCAGGAAGGTCGTGCTGGCGACCGTCCCGACCAGAGCGAGGCCGACCGCGGAGCCCAGGTGGTTGGACGTCTCGGCGAGGGCTGCGGCCCGGCCGGCAGCTGCCCGCGGTGCGCCGGAGACGACGCGGTGGGTGCCGAACGCGAAGAGCGGTCCGCAGCCGAACGCGGTGACGGTGATCGCTACGAGCATCGGGACCAGGAGCCGGTCCGGCGCGGCAGCGAGCAGCGCGAGCGCACCGACGGCGGCTACGGCGAGACCCAGGGGGACCAGCCGCGCTGCCGGCACCCGGTTCGCGAACAGGGGTGCGAGCAGTGTGCCGGCTGCGATCCCGAGTCCCATCGGCATGAACGCGATCGCTGCCCGCAGCGGATCCAGCGCGACCACCGTCTGAAGCGTCTGCGTCACCCAGAACCCGGTGCCCGCCAGCACGACCGCGACCATCGCCAAGCTGATCACCGATGCAGCGATCACGGGCCGACGGAGCAGAGCGAGATCGAGGAAAGGCACGGGCATCCGCCGCTGACGGACCGAGAACGCCGCCGCCGATCCCCCGGCGAGAGCGAGGACGGCCACGGCCACCGGCCAGGGGAGCGCCGTGCCCGGGATGACGGCCTTGATCGCCGTGAAGAGGCCGACCAGCGCCCCGATCAGCAACCCTGCGCTGAGCGCGTCGACACACGAGGTGTCGTCGCCGGACGGCCGCGACTCGGGGAGGAGCCGACGACCGAGGACCAGCACCACGACGCACACCGGCACCGCCAGCAGGAAGACCGAGCCCCACCAGAACCAGTGGAGCAGCACGCCACCGACCGCAGGACCGAACGAGGCGAACGCGAACTGGCACGCCGCCCACGTCCCGATCGCACGCGCCCGTCCCGTCGGGTCCTCGAACAGGTCGCCGATCAGGGCCAGCGTCGACGGCATCAGGGTCGCGCCGGCGACGCCCTGGAGAATCCGCGCGACGAGGAGAGCCTCGACGCTCGGCGAGAACGCGGCAAGGAGCGAGGCAGACAGGAAGCCGGCGCAACCGGCCAGGAGCAGGCGTCGGCGCCCGATCCGGTCTCCGATCGCCCCGGCCGCGACCGCGAGCACGCCGACGACCAGGCCGTAGACGTCGACGATCCAGAGCTGCTCCGTCGCGGAAGCGTCCAGGTCGGTCGTCAGGTCCGGTAGCGTCAGGAACAGCACGTTCATGTCGACAGCCACGACCGCGGTGGGAAGCAGCAGCAGGGTGAGGCTCAACCAGGGTCGCGCCGGGCCGCGCAGGCGAGCAGGGAAAGAGCCGGTCTCGGGATGTTTCATGCCCCGGGGTCGTCACGGAGCGATCAGTCTCGACACGATCTCGAGTCGAGTTCTCGGCGGATGTCGAGTCAGGGCGAACGGTGACGACCCTGTGCTGAGCGGCCCGTCGGGACGCATCCGAGAAGGAGACCCAGATGAAGTACTTGATCATGATGAACGTGGACCCCGCCGTGCTCGAGGGGCTGACACCGGAGCAGCAGCAGCTGATCGGCGACGGCCACGCGGCATTCATGGCTCGGACGAAGCAGAGCGGTGAGTTCGTCGCGACCCAGGCCCTGGCGGACCCGAGCAGGTCGAAGGTCGTCCGCAGCAACGGCCACGGGCTCCAGGTCACCGACGGTCCGTTCGTCGAGGCGAAGGAGTTCATGGGCGGCTTCTACCTGCTGGACGTCGAGGACGAGTCCCGTGCCGTCGAGCTCGCGAAGCAGATCCCCGACGCGAGCGTCCCCGGGCTCGCGCTGGAGGTGCGCCCGGTGATGTTCGCCGACATGGGCGACGGGTGACGGTCGACGACGACGCCGAGGGCCCGTGGCGCGAGCTCGCACCACGGGCCCTGGCGGGACTCGTGCGCCGGTACGGCGGCGACCAGTTCGAGGCGTGCGAGGACGCCGTGCAGGACGCGCTCGTCGAGGCTCACCGGAGGTGGGCGTCGCAGCCGCCGGACGACCCTGCCGGATGGCTCTCCACGGTCGCTCGGCGCCGTTACGTCGACCGTGTCCGCAGCGATCGGCGCCGCCGCGACCGCGAGAGCCGGGAAGCGATGCTGCGGGTCCCGGTGGCCGCGCCGGGTGGTGCTAGCGACGACTCGCTGCTCCTGCTGCAGCTGTGCTGTCATCCCGCTCTCACGAGGACGGCGCAGGTGACACTCACGCTGCGCGCGGTTGCCGGGCTGACGACGCAGCAGATCGCCAACGTCTACCAGGTCCCGGTCGCGTCGGTCGCGCAGCGGATCACGCGAGCCAAGCGGCGGCTCACCGAGGCGGGCGCGGACTTTCCGCGACCGGCCGACGCGGCGGAGCGGATGGGGTCCGTCCTCGACGTCCTCTACGTGACGCTCACCGAGGCGCACCACACGACCACCGGGGATCCGGCCCGCGATCCCGGGCTCGCGGCCGAGGGCGTACGGCTCACCCGACTGCTGCGCGGCGCGGTCCCGGACGACACCGAGGTCGCGGGTCTTCTGGCGCTCATGCTTCTCACGGAGGCGCGTCACCCCGCGCGGGTCGGGCCGCGCGGGGAGCTCGTGCCGCTGGACGAGCAGGACCGTCGGCTCTGGGACCAGGATCTCGTCGCCGAGGGTCTGGCGCTCCTGGACGGGGTCGTGCCGGGCTCGAGCCCTGGTCCGTACCTCCTGCAGGCCTGCATCGCCGGGGTCCACGCCCAGGCGCGCGACACCGGCTCGACCGACTGGGACGAGATCCACGCTCTGTATCGCGTGCTCGAGCACCGGACCCAGGGACGGAACCCGACGGTCGTTCTCAACCGGATCGTGGCGCAGGCGATGGTCGACGGCCCGCGCTGCGCACTGGGTGAGCTCGAGACGCTCGCCGCGGCCCATCCCGACCTGCCTCGAGCACAGTCCGTCCGCGCGCACCTGCTGGAGCGCGAAGGGCGTACGAACGATGCGGTGCGCGCCTATCGTGACGCTGCGCGGGCGACGCTCAACGTCGCCGAGCAGCGCTACCTGCGGGAACGCGCACGCCGGCTCGTCGTCGACGAGTAGGTGGGCGGGTCGACGCGACCGAGATCGTCGCCGATGTGTCAAGAGGCGTGGACTGCGGCTCCGACCTCGACGCGTCGACCCGCCCGGTCCGGGGGTCAGGGGTTGGGGTTGTTGGCGGTGGGGATGTCGATGAGGATCGGCTCGATGCCCTCGCTCATGTAGATGAGGACCACGACCCGGATCAGCTCCTCGAAGGTCCAGTAGAGCTTCTCCGACAACGGCAGGTTGAGGCCGAACTCGCGGATCTTGACGAAGATCGGCCACCCCGTCCTGATCGTGGGATCGAGGATGAAGTGTCGCGGGATCTTGAGGCTGTCGGTGATCTTGTTGCCCAGCATGTAGCGCGTGAACGACTCGAGCACCGGCCGGGTGACGAGCGTGGCGTCGAGGTTCTTGCCGAGGTCGAGCAGCATGTCCGCGAGCTTGATGCCCTCGGGCGTCGCGCCGAGGAGCGGGACGAGGATCTGCTCACGCTGCGCGAGCGCATCCGCCCACGTCGCGGGGATGTACTCGTCGAGGACGCCGAGCATGCTGGCGGTGACCTGCCACAGGTGGAGGTACGCCTCGGCCTCGTCGTCGGGGACGTCGATGTCCCACTCCATGAGCTTCTGCCACACCGACGACGCCAGGCTGTGCCAGGTGACCATGATGTCGCGCTGGCTGATCGGGATCTCCTCGTCCGCGGCCGCGACCCAGTGCGGTGACTGGGGGAGGAGGTGGCGGACGCCCGCGTGGGTCATCCGCGTCCGGGCACAGGTCACCGACATCTTCCCGTCGGAGCGGTACGCGTGGTGGTCGCCGATGTCCTTGCCCAGCTTGGCCGTCTTGGAGATGCGGTCCTTGAGGTCCCATCCGCCTTTGGAGTAGTAGACGGCGCGGGCCTCGCGCGGGATGGCGGTGCTCATCATGCCGCTGTTCATCCCGTAGAGGACGCCGAGATACAGGCCCCACTTCTCGCAGAAGTCGAACGCGACGTCGAGCTTCTCGAGGTCCGCCCAGGCCGGCAGCTGGATCGCGCTGTTCATGAACTCCTGGACGTCCGCCGGCGCACCGGACGGCACTGCCTGGCCGTTGTAGATCCAGCGCTTCATCGAGTCGTTGACCAGCTGCGCGTCTCCACGGTCGATGACGTCGGCGATCAGCGAGTCGACCGGGTCGTCCCAGACCCACCGCGGGTCCAGCCCCGCGCCGGTGCCGGCGACCGATCCTGCCGGTGACCACGACCATGCCGTCGACGGCGCCGCGACCGTCATCGCGCCGAGTGCGCTGAGCGCTCCTCCTGCTTTGAGGAGCCGTCTCCTGTTGAGCTCGCCCATCGTTCCTCCTCCAGTCGCCGCCGCGGACGCGACGGTGTGATGTGCATCATAGAAGCGTTATCGGCAGATTGCCAGTAACAACTGGCAGAACGACGACAGCGAGGGGAGGGGGCCGTGCCGCAACGGACGGAACGGGCCAAACCGGCGCCGGATCGCTGGCCCTACGGCAAGATGGCCGACATGGCCTCGGGACGCGTTCGCATGAATCCGGACGTCCGGCGTGAGCAGATCGTCTCCGCGGCGGGCCGGGTCTTCGCCGAGCGGTCGTACGACGAGGTGTCCACCACCGAGCTCGCGGCCGCTTGCGGGATCAGCCGTGGCCTGCTCAACCACTACTTCGCCACCAAGCGCGACCTCTACCTCGCGGTGCTCGCTCGCCTGCTCGACGGCCCCCGTCTGCCGACGCCGGCGTTCGTCGAGGGAGCCACGGTCGAGGACCGGGTCGAGGAGAGCGTCCGCGACTGGGTCGCGATGGTCGCGCACCACCCCCAGGCCTGGCTCGCGGCGGCCGCCCTGCTCGGGCAACCACGCGACGGCGAGATCCAGGAGCTGGTCGACACCTACGTCGAGCGCATGGCCGACGGGATCTGCGAGATCGCGGGGCTCCACGACGTGCGTGCGGAGCCGGAGGTACGGGTCGCCCTGCACGGCTACTCGGCCTTCGCCACGACCACGACGCGCCGCTGGCTCGGCGGTGGTGGGGTGACGCGTGACCAGCTCGAGCAGCTGCTGGCCGCCACACTCGTCACGTTGGTGCGCCAGACCATCCCGGCGCTGCTCGCGGCACGCTGACCACGGCCGGCGGTACGGCGCGGTGCGGGGGGTGCGGCGTGCGCGTCGGGCGTGTCGGGATCGCGCTGAAACTGACCCGCCATGTGACCTTCGGGCGGAGGTACCGTGCAACGGTCGTCCGACGGGATGGGGGGATTCCGATGCGACAAGCGTCGGCCGGGTACGCCGATGGAAGCAGGTCGGCGGGCCGATCCCGTGCCGGGTCGGCATGCGGATCCGCTACGGCCGCGACACGGTGCGGTTCCGGATCAGCGAGACGTGCCTCGGCGGGTACGGGAAGGTGCGGGTGAGCGTGCGGTCCGGGGACGTCGATCCGCAGACCGGGAAGCAGCGTACGGACTGGCTGCCGTCGCGTCGGTCGTTCACCGGCTGGGTCGCGCGCGGCTGACGCGCGGCGGCGGTGCCGCCGGACGCAGGTCCCGGACGACGTCGCGCACCATCCGGACCGACGACGCGTCGAGGACGTTGCCGAACTCGATCACCCGGACCCGGTCGGCCAGGGCGTCGCGGACGTCCGGTCGCTCGCTCGGGAGGACGACGACGTCGATCCCGCGCAGGTCCGCGCCCGACGTGCCGGCCAGGATCCGGACGTTCGTGATCCCGGCCTGCTGCAACGAGTCGCGGACGCTGATCGCCTGGTCCTCGGTCGGATACCAGAGCCCGACCGTCCGGTCGTGTGGCACGCTCGCGATCTCGACGAGGGTGCGGATGTGCGGAGCCACGACGAGCGCGACGACGTCGGCAGGTCGACCGCGTGCCAGCGCCCGGACCTCGGCCAGGTGGAAGAACGTGGTGAGGACGAGGTCGACGTCCAGCTCGGGTGCCTCGAAGCCGCCCAGCACGAGTGGCTCGACCTCGATGCCGAGCTCGTGCTCGAGGTCGTGGGCAAGGGCGGTCGCTCGGTCGGTGTTGCACTCGACGAAGGCGATCCGCGGTGCGCTGCCTGCCGCTCGCGCCGCGTAGCCGCCGGCGAGCTCGGCGATCTCGGCCGGGCCGAGACCGATCCCTATGCACGCGTCGACCGCGGACGCCAGCAGGTCGTGGGCGTGGTCCCGAGTGGCTGAGGCGGCACGCGCGCCCTCGGCGCCGACCACCACCATCCCGCGCCGACCGCGCGACTCGACGAGCCCGCGCCGGCGCAGGTCTCCGTACGCCCGGGCGACCGTGTTGCGGTTGATGCCGAGGTTGTCCGCGAGCAGCCGTGTCCCCGGGAGCCTGTCGCCGTCGGCGAGCTGGCCCGTCTCGACCATGAACGTCACCTGCGTGACGATCTGCCGGAACAGCGGGATGTCGGAGTGCTGGCTGACCCGGATGCGGGTGTCCACCGGTCTCGTCGTCATCGTTGTGGCCTACCCTCCGGGCTGATCTTCTAGGCTGAAAAAGGTCCGATGGGGCCGAGACTAGCGAAAACTCGCGGAAAGTGGACGCTCCCACTCGCCGACCCCGGCCAAAGTGTCCTAGTCTCATGGGTCAAGGGCGCCGGTACGCGGGGCCGGGTCAGGAGATGCCACGTGAGCACCGACGCCTTCTGGGACGACGCCGATCGTCACCTCGTTCGCTACCTCCCGTCGTTCACGCCGCGGATCATCGAGCGCGCCGCCGGCTCGTACGTCTACGACAGTGACGGCAACGCGATCCTCGACTTCACGTCCGGGCAGATGAGTGCGGTGCTCGGGCACGCCCACCCGGACATCGTGCGGGCCGTGAGCGAGTCGGTCGCGTCGCTGGACCACGTGTTCTCCGGGATGCTGAGCCGCCCGGTCGTCGACCTCGCGCGGCGCCTGTCCGACGTGCTGCCCGACCCGCTGACGAGGACGATGCTGCTCACCACCGGCGCGGAGTCGAACGAGGCCGCGCTCAAGATGGCGAAGCTCGCCACCGGCCGGTACGAGGTGGTCTCGTTCGACCGGTCGTGGCACGGGATGACCTCGGGCGCTGCGTCGGCGACGTTCTCGGCGGGACGTCGCGGGTACGGGCCGATGGTTCCGGGCAACCTCACGCTCCCCACGCCGAACGCCTACCGCTCCCCGTTCCGCCGTCCCGACGGCTCCTACGACTGGGAGGCGGAGCTGGACTACGGGTTCGCGGCGGTGGACGCGCAGTCGACCGGGTCGCTGGCCGCGTGCATCGTCGAGCCGATCCTGTCCTCCGGCGGCATCATCGAGCTCCCGCCGGGCTACCTCGCGGAGCTGAAGCGCCGGTGCGACGAGCGCGGGATGCTGCTGATCCTCGACGAGGCGCAGACCGGGATGGGGCGGACGGGCCACCTGTTCGCGTTCGAGCGCGACGGCGTCGTCCCCGACATCCTCACGCTCTCCAAGACGCTCGGCGCCGGACTCCCGGTCGCCGCGGTCGTGACGAGCGACGCGATCGAGCAGGCGTGCCACGAGCGCGGGTTCCTGTTCTACACGACCCACGTGTCCGACCCGCTCGCCGCGGTCGTCGCGAACACGGTGCTCGACGTGATCGCCCGCGACGGGCTGGTCGAGCGCGCGGCGAAGCTCGGCGAGCAGCTCAGCGAGCGCCTCCACGGGCTGCAGGACCGGTACGACGTGGTCGGCGACGTGCGCGGCCGCGGGCTGATGCAGGGCGTCGAGCTCGTCACCGACAAGGCGACCCGTGCCCCCGCGGACGCACTCGGCTCCGCCGTCACGGCAGCGTGCCTCGAGCGCGGCCTGCACATGAACATCGTGCAGCTCCCCGGCATGGGCGGGATCTTCCGGATCGCGCCCCCGCTCACGATCAGCGAGGCCGACCTGCACACCGGGCTCGACATCCTCGCCGACGCGATCGCGGCCGCCACACGCTGAGCCTCACCCAGCCCCGACCGGAATCTCGACATCGCCGTTGCTCGGACGACGGTCATGTCGAGATTCCGGTCCCGGCGTCACGAGCCGGTCGCGCGGAACCGGACGCCGTCCGGCGTGGCGCGGCCCGGTGCTAGCGCCGTACGAGCGGCGACGTCCCGGTCGAGCTCGGCGAGCAGGAACGCCGCGACGTAGTGCCTCACCACCGCGTGCCCCTGATGCCGTTCCCAGGCCGGGTCCGAGCAGAACCCGGTCGGCATCACCGCCAGACCCCGACGCGCTCGGGCGCACGGGCCGGTGAACACGAAGTGCCCGGCGCCTTCGAGCGCCACCTCGGTCCTCCGTGCGCTCCCCACCGACTCGTACGCCAGGGCGGAGGTCCACGCGAACGGCGAGTCGTGGTCCGCCGTACCGCCGATCGTGAGCACCGGGGCGGTCACGGCCGCGAGCCCGGGGCGTCCGAACATCGCGGCATCACCGGCGAGCGACACGACCGCGTCGACGGGCGAGCCCGACGGGCGCTCCTGCGTCCCGCCCGCGATGTCGCCGAGCCGCGGGAGCAGCGCGTCGCACAGGAGCCCGAGCGGCCCGTCGCCGCCGGCCTCGGTGCACGCGGCGTCGAACGCGTCCGCGTCGACCCTCGCGCCTCCCGCCGCGAGCGCGGTCGCCCCGCCGTACGAGTGGCCGACGACCGCGACCGTGTCCGGGTCGACGACCCCGCCGAGCTCGCCGTCGCCGAAGGCAGCCGACGCGACGTACGCCCGGGTGGCCGCGACGTCGTCGGGGCGGTCCCGCGTCGCCTCCCACAGCCGCCGTGGGTCCAGCGCCTCCCTGTGGTCGGGCGCGACCACCACCAGCCCGTACGACGCGAGGTGCTCAGCGAGCCAGCCGTAGCTCTCGGGCGTGATCGCGAATCCCGACGAGAGAACGACCAGCGGGTACGGGCCACCCACCGTCTCGGGGGTGGCGTGCAGGCGTGCCTGCCCGCCGTAGGTCGCAAGCGCGGTCGGACTGCTCGCGCTCAGCATCGCCACGCCGTAGGTGTAGGTGAGCGCGGGCTCGTCGGCCGACCCCACGCGGGCCGGGTACCAGACCGTCAGGTCCAGCGGCGCCTCGTCCGTCCGGAACCGGTGCAGCCCCACGCCGTACGGGCCGGGTCGCGCATGGCTCAGCCCGGCGTACGCCGCCGGCTCCCGTCCGGCGGCGGGCGCGGTGAAGTCCATCAGGTACGCGCCGGCGTTCGCGGCGATCCCGACGAGCAGGACCCCGGCCACGACGACGGCCAGGACGACCGTCCGAATCGTGCGACGGATCGCGATCATCGTCTGCCACCCTTCGGCTCGTCTCGACACTCAGAGCTGCGTGCGCTGCGCCCGCGCAGCCGACTCCGACCACGCGTCCTCGTCGACGCCCTTGATCAGCAGCCAGAGCGCGAACACGAGCTCGCCCGGGATCGCCACGACCAGCACGACCGTCGCCCAGACGTCGGTCATGCCCGGCGCGACGAACGTGCCGAAGCTCTGCAGCAGGTAGCCCGCCCCGGCGAGTGCGAGCAGCAGGCCCGGGATGCGGGGCAGGAAGCCCGACCGGACGACCAGCCACCCGGTGAGCAGCAGCGAGAGCGCGAAGAAGAACCCCCACACGAGAACGATGTCGTCGTTGGCCTCCTGGAAGACCATCACGAGGGCGTTGCGCTGGTCGGCGTCGAACGCCGCGGCGTACCCGCCCGCGTTCACGACGACGAGGCTGAGGATGCTGGTGACGAGACAGCCGGCGGCCATCACCACCGCCTCGGCGACCCGAGCGAGCGACGCTGCGAGCGACATCGAACGGCTGACGGGCCGCAGCAGCGCGTACAGCACCGCGGCCAGGACGATCTCGATCAGCACGATCGAGGCCTCGCCGGCCATGCCCCAGCGGAACAGGGTCTCGTTGTCGTGGATGTTGGCGGCCGTGGTCGCGGCGTCCCCCGGGACCACGAGGCTCGAGCGGACGAGCGTCGCGAGCGGGTAGACCACGAAGATCGCGAGGTACAGCCAGCCGGCCACCTTGGTGAGGCGGCGCAGGCGGGCTCGGCGGGTCTCGGTGTGCGGCGCAGGTGTGGACGGTGCGGCGTTCGAGGGTGCGGTGGTGGCGGTCATGGCTCCTCCTGGTGGGTGCGGGCTGGATCGGTCGTAGGGAACGGGTGGGGTCAGGGAACGAGGACGACCTTCCCCCGGGCGCGCCCGCGGTGGACGTACTCGACGGCGTCGGCGGCGTCGCGCAGGTCGTACGCCGCTTCGACGTACGGAGCGACGTCGCCGGACGCGAGCAGGCCGGTGACGACCTCGAGGTCGGCGGGCTCGGGCGACGCGAACAGCGGTCGCAGCCGCTCGGGACCGAAGGGCGAGAGCAGGACCGCGGCAGCGAAGCGACGCAGGCCGGTGAGGGAGCGGGGTTCGCCACCCCCGACGACGACGTACGTCCCACCGCGCCGCAGCGTCCGGCGGGCACGGGTGAGCGGCGCGCGGCCGGCGAGATCGAGCACCGCGTCGTACCGGCGGCGCTCGGCGGTCGGGTCCGCCTGCGTGTAGTCGACGACGTGGCGGGCGCCGAAGGAACGGACCAGGTCGACGTTGCGGTTGCTGCACACGCCGGTCACCACCGCCCCGTACGCCGTGGCGAGCTGGACGGCGAAGGATCCGACACCGCCGGAGGCTCCGATCGCGAGGACGCGCTGGCCCGACGCGCGCCCGGACTCGATTCCGGCGAGGCGCAACGCCTGGAGCGCGGTCACCGCTGCGGTCGGGACGGCGGCCGCCTCCTCGTACGTGAGGGTGTCCGGCTTGCGCGTCAGGTCGCCGGCCGACGCGGCGGCGTACCGGGCGAAGGCGCCGCGCGCCCACCCGTACACCGCGTCGCCGACCGTCAGCGTCGTGACGTCCGGTCCGACCGCGGCGACGACACCGGCGACGTCCGTCCCCGGGACCCGGTGCTTCGGGCGCGTGATGCCGTAGGACAGGCGGGCGGCGTACGGGATGCCTTCGATCGCGAGCCCGTCGCCGCGGTTGATGCCGGCGGCGCGGACCCGTACGACCACGCCGTCGTCCGGGGGAGCGGGCACCGCGAGCTCGCGCTGCCCGACGAGACGCGGGGCGCCGTACCGCTCGTGGTACGCCGCGGGGGCGGTGCTCGGAATCTGTTCGATCATGGGTCCGGTCCTTCCGTCCGATGCCTGAAACGCTAGGAAGCGGGGAGGGGCCCGGTCTTGACATCCGCGGCCGTTCTGTTGCCCGATCGGGCCAGCCGCGCCCTAGGCTGGAGCGCGGCGGTCGCCGGCCGCCGCTGACCGGGAGGCAGCGCGACGTGAGCACGGTCCGGAGCTCGGTGGTCCGCGTGATCGCCCGCGTCGCGAGCGCACCGGAGACTCCCGAGGCGCTCCTGCGCAGCGTCGGACTCGGGGTCGGGGGGACGCCGCTCGACGCGTCGAAGGAGAGCGTGGAGGCGGAGGCGTACTACGCGTTCCTGGAGCGCGCGACGTTGCCGGACGACCACGGTCTGCCGTACCGCTACGCCGAGACGCTGCACCCCGACGACTTCAGCGCCCTCGGGCTCGGGCTCAAGACGGCTGAGACGCTGCGCGACTCGCTGCGGCGGCTCGTGCGTTACGTCCTGCTGCTCAGCGACACCCTGGAGTACACCCTCGAGAGCGCGCCCGACGGCGGCGCGACGCTCGGCCTGATCCGTCCGCACCACCGACGGGGCGCTGCCCTCGCGAACGAGTGCGCGCTGGCGGCGGTGACGTCCGTCCTCCGCGAGGCCGCCGGGAAGCGCGTCACGCCGACAGCCGTGTCCTTCTGCCACGACCGACCGGACTCGATCGCCGAGGCGCACGCATTCTTCGGCTGCCCGGTGCGGTACGGGGCGCACCGCAACGCGCTGGAGCTCGACGCCCGGACCCTCGCGACGCCGGCGACGCTCGCGGACCAGGGCCTGTCCACGTTCCTGCTGGCCCACCTGGAGGAGCTGCGCTCGGAGCAGGCCGAGCGGTCACTCGTCGAGTCGGTCCACGCGACGATCACCGACCTGCTGCCCGACGGCGTGCCGAAGAGGTCCGTGATCGCCCGGCGCCTGGGCATGAGCGAACGCACCCTGCACCGGCGCCTCGCCGAGCACGGGGAGAGCTACCAGTCGATCGCCGTGCTCGCCCGGCGCGAGGCTGCGGAGGCGCTGCTCGCCGACGACCGGCACTCGCTCGCAGAAGTGGCGTTCCTGACCGGGTTCGGGGACCAGAGCTCGTTCCAGCGGGCGTTCAAGACGTGGACCGGGCAGACGCCCCTGACGTTCCGGGAGGCGGCCGGGGAGGCCGGGGCGGGGTGAAGCGGACTGCGCAACCACGCGGACCTACGATTCCCCGACGCGGCGGGGAGATCACCGCGTGGGGGCGAGAATCGTACGTCCGGACGGTCGTTCGGTCCGCGTACCGGCCGGCCGCCCCACGCGGCGGGGGTGCGCGGGGCGGCCGGGGATCCGGATCGGGCGCGGTGCCCGGCGGGGATCAGACGAGATCGGGCTCGGCGGCACCAGCAGGGCCGCCCGCAGCGGCGCGGACGTCCGCAGTGACGAGGTCCTTCTCCTCCTCCGGGTCGGAGGTCGTGACCAGCGCCGTGACGACGAAGGCGATGACACCGGCTGCGGCGGCGACGAGCGTGGCCCAGCCGTCGAACCCGGCCCCGACCAGCGAGTTGTCGACGTAGAGCAGGTCGTTCGGCACGCCGTACAGGGTCGGGGTCAGGACCAGGAGGACCACCCGGACGACGAACCCGACGCCGGCGCCGACCAGCGCGGCGGTGGACGTCGAGCGCTTCCAGAACAGGCCGAGGAGGAACGGCGCGATCAGGCAGGCGAGCATCAGGTCGAACGCGAGCGTCAGCAGGATCCCGGTCTGGCTCACGCGGATCGCCAGGAAGATGCCGATCGCGACCACCGGCAGCATCGCCACGCGGGTCCAGCGCAGCAGCGGGTCGGCGTGACCGGGCTCGACCTCGCGGCGGACGCCGGCGATGTTGCGGACCGCGACGGCCGCGGTCGCGAGGATCGCGCCGGACGCTGTCGAGAACGACGCGGCGACGACGCCGGAGAGCACGAGGATCGCCAGCAGCGCCGGCGCGTACCCGTCGAGCAGCTGGTACATGATCGGCGCCTCGTCCGAGGTCAGGCCGAGCACGGAGGAGGCGGTGAGCGCGACGAGCGCCCAGATGATCCCGACGGTGGCGGTGAAGCCGGCGCCGATGAAGCAGGACTTGCGGGCGACCTCGGGGCTCTTCGCGCCGAAGATGCGCTGCATGAAGTCGATCGCGACCAGGTCGCCGATGCCGAGCGAGATCAGGGTGGCCCAGTTGATCGCGGCACCCTGGCTGGTGTCGGTGAGCTGGCCGAAGTCGAACGGGCCCATGCCGGCGGGGATGCTGATGCCGTACTCGGCCATCACCCAGAACAGCAGCACGATCGTCGCGACCACGGTGATGATCGCCTGGATGACCGCGGTGTAGGCGTCGGAGAACAGGCCGCCGCCGATCGTGTACGCGAGGACGAGCAGGACCGCGAGGACGACGCCCACGTCGTACGGCATCGGGGTGAAGTACTCGAGGAGGAAGCCGCACGCGACGAGGTTGCCGGCGAGCAGGATCGTGAACGCGAAGATCATCAGCACCGACGCGACCACCTCCACGGATCGGTTGTAGCGCCGGGCGAAGAAGTCGCCGAGCGTGAACAACCCCATCCGGTTCATCGGCCGCGCCAGGAACAGACCCGCGATCGTCAGGCAGATCGCGAGCCCGATCGCGAGCGACGCGCCGGCCCAGAAGCCGTACGCGGAGCTGAGGTCGGTGTTGCCGACCGTCGCGTTGCTGTCCACCGCGGCGGTCGTGAGCGCGACCGCGACGAGCGGGATGCCGAGCTGCCGCCCGGCCACCAGGTAGTTGGCGCTGTCCCCGTCGATCTTGCGAGCGACGGCGATGCCGACGACGAGGACGAGCAGGACGGTGAGGGCGACTCCGGCGATGATCATGGTGACTCCACGGGGTACGGCGCCGACTTTCGGTCGGTCGACAGATAGTGGTCACCATTCAGGCGCGCCCGTATTACGACGGGGCACTCCGCTTCCTCACAGTCGTGTTAACGAGGGTCTCGATCGGGGCTCGGGCCGACCCGTTGGTCGAGGCACGAGCGGAGCGAGCGATCGAGACCCGCTGTGCGCTCAGCCGGCAGCCGGCCGTACGAGCGCCGTCCCGGCCGTGTGCGCGCGCTCGATCGTCGCGGAGTCCGCGCCGAGCAGACGCAGAGCCGCATCGGCCAGGCGCTCGCCGGCTCCGCGCACGACCATCTCCGGCTCGTTGCGGCGGCGCAGGATCGTGGACTCGACGAGCCCGAAGACGAGGCTCGCTTCCTCCTGGGCGTCCTCGGGTCCGACGCCGAGCACCGCGCCGACCAGGGTGCGGTACACGCCGAAGAGCCGCTGCCGCTCGGCGTGGAACTCCGCGAACCGTTCGTCGGCCAGCTCGGGCAGCAGGTAGAGCGAGGCCGTGTTCTCCTGCCCGGACAGCAGGAGGTGCACGTCGTAGGCGCACAGCGCCCAGAGCCGTGTCTCGGCATCGGCCTCGGCGTCGGCGACGGACGCGGCGAACGCCGTCGACGGACGCACGGTCGCGAGCAGCAGCTCGAGCAGGATCGCGTGCTTGCCGGCGAAGTAGTGGTACATGCTCGCCTGGGAGATCCCGGCGGCGCGCGCGATCGCGTGGGTGCTCGTGCTGCCGTACCCGGACTCGCAGAACAGCGCCGCCGCCGCGACGAGGATGTCCTCCTCGGTGGTGAGCCCCGATGTGGAGGGACCCTGCGCGCGAGGTCGCCCGAGCTTCGAGGCCATGCGCGTGACGGTAGCAGGGCGACCAGGACCTCCCTCTCGGTTTACCGAGCCTTAACGCTGCTGAGACGCGTCCGTACGGGCACTCGCGTTGACTTTCGATCAACCGACAGAAAGGCCGCCGCTCATGTCGACCGACAGCATGGTCTCGACCGGGACCGCGACGACCGCAGGCGCTCGTGCGCACGCCCGAGCTCAAGAGGCGCAGGCACTGAGCGAGGGCTTCGCGCGACCGGCGCCACCCCCCGGTGTCACACCCGACGACGTCGTCTGGGCCGAGCGGATCGCAGGCGGTGGGTACAGTCACCGGCGCATCACCCGGGGGACCTGCGTCCGGCTCGTCGACGTCGCCGGCGACGCGTGCGCGCACGTCCTCGCCTACAACGCGCTCGCGCCCTGGGAGCGCCTGAACGTCGCCGACACCGTCAAGGTGCAGTGGCAGGTGTACGCCGGGGCGGGCCGGCTGCTGCTGTCCGACCAGGGTCGCGTGCTCGCGTCCGTAGTCGAGGACACGTCGGGGCACCACGACACGATCTACGGAACGTCGACCCAGGCGCGCAACGAGCGGCGCTACGGCGACGGGTCACCCGAAGGGCCGTCGCCGGCGGGACGCGAGCTGTTGGTGCTGGGCGCTGCCAAGCACGGGCTCGGACGCCGCGACGTGGTGCCGTCGGTCTCGTACTTCCAGGGTGTACGGATCGACGACGAGGGCCGCCCGCACCCGACCGGATCGGCGGGTGCGGGCGGCAGCGTGGTGCTGCGCGCGGAGATGCCGTTGATCCTGCTCGTCGCCGACGTGCCCCATCCGCTCGACCCGCGCGACGAGTACGTCGCGACGCCGCTCGACGTCGTCGCGTGGCGCGACCGGCCGACCGGTCCGGACGACCCCCTGTGGGACGCGACGCCGGAGGGCCGGCGGGCGTTCGAGAACACCCGCGACTACCTGCGCTCCGGAGGTCTGGCATGAGCACGTTCGTCTCCCGCACCACCGTGGCCCCGCGCGCACCGTGGTCGGCCGTGCTCGAGCGCGGCCAGCTCCTCACGATCGTCGACCTCGACGGCAACCAGGCGGTCGACTTCCTCGCCTACGACGCGCACGAGACGAGCCGGGCGTACTCGGCGCAGGCGACGCTGCAGGAGCAGGACTCGGTCTTCCTCACCACCGGCAGCGTGCTCCGCGACAACGAGGGCACGCCGCTGTTGAGTGTCGTCGAGGACGAGGTCGGGCGCCACGACACCCTCGGCGGGGCCTGCTCGAAGGAGTCGAACACGCTGCGCTACGGCCACCACACGTACGGCCAGCACGCGTGCGCGGAGAACTTCCTGCGTGAGCTGAGCCGCTACGGGATGGGCAAGCGCGACCACGTCCCGAACGTCAACTGGTTCATGAACGTCCCCGTCGATCCCGACGGCGCCCTCGGCATCGTCGACGGGATCTCCGCCCCGGGCCTGTCGGTCAGCCTGCGTGCGGAGAAGGACACACTCGTCCTCGTCTCCAACTGCCCGCAGATCAACAACCCCTGCAACGGCTTCGACCCGAGCCGCGCAGAGATGGTCGTTCGAGCGGGGGTGCCGGCATGACGGCGCCGCGCAGCCGGACCCGTACGCTCCTGGTCGCGAACCGCGGCGAGATCGCGGTCCGGATCCTGCGGTCCGCCCGCGCGCTCGGGATGCGCACGGTCGCGGTGTTCTCCGAGGCCGACCGGGCGGCGCCGCACGTGCGGCTCGCCGACGAGTCCGTGCTGATCGGCCCCGCCGCACCGTCGGCGAGCTACCTCGACGTCGAGGCGGTGCTGGCGGCCGCGAAGCGCACCGGCACGGATGCGATCCACCCCGGGTACGGGTTCCTGTCGGAGAGCGCGGAGTTCTGCGAGGCCGTCGAGGCGGCCGGGATGACCTTCGTCGGACCGACCCCGCACCAGCTCGGCGCCTTCGGGACGAAGCACACCGCCCGTGCCGCTGCGGAGCGGGCGGGTGTTCCCGTCTTCGCGGCGACCGGACTGCTGGGGAACGCCGCGGAGGCCGTCACCGAGGTGGAGCGGCTCGGCTACCCGGTCATGCTGAAGGCGACCGGGGGTGGCGGAGGGATCGGGATGACCGTCTGCCGCGACGCCGACGAGCTCACCGACGCGTACGAGCGGGTGACCCGGCTCGCGGCCGCGTCGTTCGGATCGGCCGGGGTGTTCGCCGAGCGCTACGTGGAGCGGGCGCGTCACATCGAGGTCCAGGTCTTCGGCGACGGGACCGGACGGGTCGTGTCGCTCGGCGACCGCGACTGCACGCTGCAGCGGCGCCACCAGAAGGTGGTCGAGGAGGCGCCGGCGCCGGCGCTGCCCGACGACGTACGGGCGCAGCTGCACGCGTCGGCCCGTGACCTGGCCGCGGAGGTCGGCTACCGCTCGGCGGGGACCGTCGAGTTCGTCTACGACACCGATCGCGACGAGGCGTCCTTCCTGGAGGTCAACGCGCGGCTCCAGGTCGAGCACCCGGTGACCGAGGCCGTGACCGGGGTCGACCTGGTGGCCTGGATGCTGCGCCTCGCCGCCGGTGACGCGTCGATGCTCGACGCGTACGTCGACGCGACCGGACGCGGCGCCGTCCCGGTGATCGGGCACGCCGTCGAGGCACGTGTCTACGCCGAGGACCCGGCCGAGGGGTTCGCGCCGAGCGCGGGGGTGCTGACCCGGGTCGCACTTCCCGAGAGCGACGACGTCCGCGTCGACGCGTGGATCGCCGACGGCACCGAGGTCACCACGTCGTACGACCCGCTGCTCGCGAAGGTGATCGCGTCGGCGCACGACCGCGACGCCGCGTACGACCGGCTCGGCGTCGCGCTCGCGGACGCACGGATCGACGGGATCGAGGTCAACCTCGGGCTGCTGCGCACCATCACCGGGCTCGACGTGGTGCGGGCGGTCGAGCACACCACGAGCACGCTGGATGCGGTGACCGATCCCGAGCCCCGGATCCGCGTCGACCGGGCCGGGATGATGACGACGGTGCAGGACGTCGAGGGCCGCGCCGGTGCGTGGCAGGTCGGTGTCCCGCCGAGCGGGGCGATGGACGACCGGTCGCTGCGGCTCGCGAACCTCGCCCTCGGCAACGATCCGAACGCCGCCGGGCTGGAGTGCACGGCGTCCGGGCCGGCTCTGCGGTTCTCGCACGCGACGTCCGTCTGCGTCACGGGCGCGGAGGCGCCGGTCATGGTGGACGGAGACCCGGTGCCGATGTGGGAGCCGGTGGACGTGCCGGCCGGCGCCACGCTCGACGTCGGCGACGCGACCGTGGGCCTGCGGACGTACGTCGCCTTCGCCGGCGGGCTCGACGTGCCGGAGTACCTCGGCAGCGCAGCGACGTTCACCCTCGGCGGGTTCGGCGGCCACGGTGGTCGTGCGCTGCGCCCGGGTGACGTCCTGCGGGTGGTGTCCGGCCCGGTGGTCGAGGCGCGAGCGGAGTCCTTCCCGTTGGTCGAGGCGCGAGCGGAGCGAGCGATCGAGACCCCACAGATGACCCACGCGTGGGAGCTCGCGGTGACCGAGGGTCCGCACGGCGCACCCGACTTCTTCACCCGCGAGGACATCGACACGCTGTACACGTCGGCCTACGAGGTGCACTTCAACTCCGCGCGCACCGGCGTACGGTTGGTCGGGCCGAAGCCGCAGTGGGCGCGTCCGGACGGGGGCGAGGCGGGCCTGCACCCGTCGAACCTGCACGACAACGCCTACTCCGTCGGTGCGCTCGACTTCACCGGGGACACGCCGATCCTGCTGGGGCCGGACGGTCCGAGCCTGGGCGGGTTCGTCTGCCCGGTGACGGTCGTGACCGCGGACCGGTGGAAGCTCGGCCAGCTCCGGCCCGGCGACACGGTCCGCTTCGTCCCCGTGGAGGTGGCGGACCTGCCCTCGCGTCGCGCGGTCGCCACCCCCGCGTACGTCCCGCGAAGCCCGAGCGCCGACGACGGGGGTGTGCTCCGTCGCGCGGACGGCGAGCCGTCGGTCACCTACCGCCGCAGCGGCGACGACAACGTGCTCGTGGAGTACGGCGACCTGGTGCTGGACCTCGGGCTGCGCGCCCGCGTCCACGCGCTGCACACCGCGCTCGCGGAGCGGGCGGTCCCGGGCGTCGTCGACCTGACCCCGGGGATCCGCTCGCTCCAGGTCCATGTCGATCCCGATGTCCTGCCCACCGGACACGTGCTCGACCTGCTCGCCGAGATCGAGCGGGAGCTCCCGGCGACCACCGAGCCGGTGGTCCCGAGCCGGCAGGTCCGCCTGCCTCTCAGCTGGGACGACCCGGCGACGCGTGAGGCGATCGAGCGCTACATGGCGGGTGTCCGCGACGACGCGCCGTGGTGCCCGTGGAACATCGAGTTCATCCGCCGGATCAACGGGCTCGACTCGGTCGACGACGTCTACCGCACGGTCTTCGACGCCGACTACCTCGTGCTCGGCCTCGGCGACGTCTACCTCGGGGCGCCGGTCGCGACGCCGCTCGACCCGCGGCACCGGCTCGTCACGACGAAGTACAACCCGGCGCGCACGTGGACCGCGGAGAACTCCGTCGGGATCGGCGGCGCGTACCTCTGCATCTACGGGATGGAGGGGCCGGGCGGCTACCAGTTCGTCGGCCGTACGACCCAGGTGTGGAGCACCTACCGCCACGACCGGGCGCCGTTCGAGGACGGTACGCCGTGGTTGCTGCGGTTCTTCGACCGGATCTCGTGGTACCCGGTGGGCGCCGACGAGCTGCTCGACCTGCGCGCCGACATGGCGGCGGGGCGTGGCTCGCTCGACATCACCGAGGGCACGTTCTCCCTGGCGGAGCACGAGCGGTTCCTCGCGGACAACGCCGGGGACATCGCGGCGTTCCGGGAGCGGCAGGCGACGGCGTTCGGTGCGGAGCGGCAGGCGTGGCACGCGTCGGGGGAGTTCGCCCGGGCGGAGCAGGCGGCCGACGCGGTCGTCGCCGACAAGCCCGACGTGGAGGTCCCCGACGGCGGTTCGCGTGTGGACGCGCCGCTGGTCGCGAGCGTGTGGAAGGTCGGCGTAGCGGTCGGTGACCGCGTGACCGCAGGGCAGACGCTGGTGACGCTGGAGGCGATGAAGATGGAGTCGGCGGTCACCGCGCCGTGCGACGGCGTCGTCACGGCGGTGCGCTGCGCGGCGGGGGAGCAGGTCGCGCCGGGCGAGGCGCTCGTGGTCCTCGGGCCGGTCCTGGAGGAGGCAGCATGACGGCGACGGCGCCTTCCGAGACGCTCGGCGGGCCGGGGGCTGCGACGGGACGGGTCCCGGCCGATCGGGTCGACGATGCGTACGACGCGGTGGCGCGCGTGAACAGGGCCGAGGTGTGGATCGGTCTGCGCGAGCGTGACGAGGTGCGTGCGGAGGCCGAGGTCGCCGAGGGCCCGCTCGCCGGGCTCCTGCTCGCGGTGAAGAACAACGTCGACGTCGCCGGGCTCCCGACGACGGCTGCGTGTCCGACGTTCGCGACCGGGCCAGCGGAGGCTGACGCCGTCGCCGTCGCCAGGCTGCGTTCCGCGGGGGCGACGGTGATCGGGACGACGAACCTCGACCAGTTCGCGACCGGCCTCGTCGGGCAGCGCAGCCCGTACGGCGGCGTGCGGGACGCGCGCCGCCCGGCGTACGTGTCGGGCGGGTCGAGCTCGGGATCGGCCGTCGCCGTCGCGCTCGGCCTCGCCGACCTGGCGATCGGCACGGACACCGCCGGGTCGGGGCGCGTGCCCGCCGCGTACCAGGGGATCGTCGGGATCAAGCCGACGCTCGGCGTGGTCTCGACCGAGGGTGTCGTGCCGGCGTGCCGGTCGTGGGACGCGGTGACGATCATGGCGCGCGACCTCGCGACGGCCGGTGCTGCGATGGGGGTCATGGCCGGGGGACCGGGGACGCGGGCCTGGCCGGCCGACGCGCCGGTCGGTGCGCCGGCGCGCCCGCGCCTCGCCGTGCCGGACGAGCTCGTCGCGATGGCGCCGGGGTGGGCGGAGGCGTTCGGCGCAGCCGTCGACCAGGCTCGTACGGCCGGGTGCGCGATCGTGCCGATCCCGTTCGGCTCGTTCCTCGAGGCGGCGCGGTTGCTGTACGACGGAGGACTGGTCGCGGAGCGGCATGCCGCTGTCGGGGACTTCGTCGACACGCACCGCGAGGACGTCGATCCCACGGTCGGCGCGATCATCGCGCGCGCCGGGGACGTGCGGGCCTCGGACATGCTGCGCGACCGGGAGCGACTCGACGCGCTGAAGCGGGAGTCGCTCGCGCTGTTGACCGACTGCGACGCGCTGCTCGTCCCGACCGCGCCCGGACAGCCGACGCGAGCCGACGTCGCGGCCGACCCGGTGGGGGTGAACTCGTGGGTGGGGACCTACACGAACTTCTGCAACCTGTTCGACCTGTGCGCCGTCGCGGTGCCGGCGGGCGAGGTCGCCGACCAGGGCGACGGGGTGGCACAGTTCGGCGTCACGCTGCTGGCTCCGGCGTTCGGCGACGCGGTGGTCGCGGATGTCGCGGCGCGGGTCCGGGGGCTCGGTTCCGAGGGGCCGTCGGACCGGGGGACACCAGGCGACGGCGCTGTCGTGCCGCCGCTTCCGTGGCCCGCGGCCGCCGGTCTCGCGACGACCGAGCTCTTCGTCGTCGGCGCACACCTCGTGGGTCAGCCGCTGGAGCGCGAGCTGCGGGATCGCGGTGCCCTGTGGTGCGGTCCGGCGCGGACGGCGGCAGCGTACGCGCTGAAGGCGCTCGACACCACGCCGCCGAAGCCGGGACTCGTCCGCGTCGGCGCGGGTGGTGCGGCGATCCGTGGCGAGGTGTGGCGTCTGTCCGTCGGGGCGCTCGGCGACTTCCTCGCCGCGCTGCCGTCGCCGATGAACCTCGGCGCGGTGGACCTGGAGGACGGCCGCGAGGTCCTGGGGTTCGGCTGCGACGCTCAGAGCGCCGCGGGCGGTGCCGACATCACGCGCCACGGCGGATGGAAGGCGTACCTGGCCGCGCGGTGAGGGGCGCTGCTCCCGGCGTGACGCACGCGTCGCCGACGGTCAGGCCCCGCCCCGCTCGTCGCGCGGCCGACCGTCCGGGTTGTGCACGCGGTTCAGCAGTGCGGCCGCGATCGGCATCGTACGGGCGCGGTCGCGGGTCGCGGGCAGACGACGCAAGCGCCCGGGCGGTCTGGGTCCGCGGCGCCCGTCGCGGTACCACGCGTCCAGCGCGTCGGCGTACTCCCCGTACTTGTCGAACATCGCGTGCGAGCTCAGGCAGTCCGCCATCACCGTCTTGAGCTCGGAGCCGCCGAGCACGTCGTCCAGCCGGTCGAGGTGCTCGGCGGCGAGCCGCAGCCGCAGGTCCCGCGCATAGGTGTCGTCGAGCACGGCGGCGGTGAGCTCGGAGTCGTGGGTCCAGGAGCGGCGGTTGAAGTTGTCGGAGCCGGTCGCGGCCCACCGGTCGTCGATCACGGCGACCTTCGCGTGCACGTACACCGGGACGCCGGCCGGGTTCTCCAACCCGTACGCCGCGACGCGCCCGGGGGCGACCCGCATCAGCAGGTCGAGGGCCTGGTCGCGGGCGAGGTGCTGCGCGGAGCGGTTCAGTCCCTCCACGTCCGGGTACAGCGGGATGATCGTGATCAGGCGGAGGTCCTGCTGCGCGCGGAGCTGCTCGGCGAAGATGTCGGCGACGTCGTGGCCCCAGAAGTACTGGTCCTCCACGTAGACGAGCTCGGTCGCGTTCCCGATGGCCTTCCGGTAGCCCGCGGCGACGCTGCGCTCACCTCGCGGCGCGAACGGGTAGGGGCGGCGCGGACGTTCCGGGTAGGTCCGCAGGAGCTGGACGGTGTGCGTCCCGGCCTCCGGCGGGGGCGGGAGCTGCGGCGCGAGCGGCACGGGCGTGGTGTCGACGCGGCTGATCGTGTCGCGGACCTTGCGCCACGGCAGCGACGTGGGAGGGGTCTGGTCCTCCCACCGCTCCCGGAACACCGTCTCGATGTCGTGGACGATCGGCCCCTGCAGCCGTACCTGCACGTCGTGCCAGGGCGCGTGCTCGCCGTACTCCGGCACGGTCCGCCGGCCCTGGGGGTCGCCTGCGTGGTCGTGGTCGTCGCGGCGGTTGTGGGCGAGATCGATGCCGCCGACGAACGCCAGGTCGGCGTCGGGCCGGTCGGGATGCCGGATCACGACGAACTTCTGGTGGTGCGAGCCGCGTGGCCTCACCCGCATGTCGAGGATGACCGGGATGCCGCGCTTGCGCAGCTGCTCACCGAGGTGGCGGTTCTGCTCGTGGAAGAACCCGGCCTGGTCGGTGTGCGAGCGCCACACGAGGCCCCGTACGTCCACGCCGCGCTGCCGCGCCGCCGCGAGCACGTCGAGCACCCGGCTGTCCGGGTCGTCGGTCAGCTGCTGGCCGGCATCACCCTGCCAGTCGGTGAACAGCACGAGGTCGCCGTCGCCCGTCGCCTCCAACGCCTCGTGCAACGCGGCGAAGTACGTCGCCCCGTCGATCAGCGGGTCGACCTGGTTGCCGGTCGACCACGCGCGGTCACCGTCGTACCGGTCGTCGATCTGCGTGTACGGGTTGTCGCGCTCGGACCGCGTCAGCAGCCAACGCTCGGGATCGGGCATGGCGTCACTATGACGCACCGGACCAACCGGCGGCGAGAGCGCCGCCCCACTACCCCCGCGCGGCCAGCCCCGCGATGTCACCGGCCCGGAACGCGTCCACGAACAATGCGTGGTCGTGCCGCGCGGTCTCGGCGTAGGTGATCCCGAATCCCACGACGTCGTCGACGAACGCGTCCTCGTCGTCGCCGATCACCGCGACGATCGCCTCCTCGGTCTGGAACTCGACGAGCTCCTCGTCGCTGTCCTCGTCGGACGCGCAGTGCACCTTCGCGGTCGCACGGCCGAGGTCGACCAGCAGCGGCTCGATCTCGTCGGGCTCGGTGATGTCGTCCCACTCGAGGTCGGTCTCGTACGGTGACAGCTCGGCGACGACGAACCCCGTACCGGCGATCGACGTCCATCCGAGGAAGTGGTCTGCGTGCGCCTGGAGCGCTCGCTGGCTCACGACCGTGCGGTGCCCGTCGTGCTCGAAGAAGCCACGTGCTCGCTCGTCGCCGACGACGCGTCCGACGGCGGAGCGGTTGCCCTGCTTCATGCTGAGCACGATGTCGTTCTCTAGTGCCTGGTCGAAGCCCTCGATCAGCACGTTGTACGCGGGGAGACCGGCGCTGCCGATGCCGAACCCGCTCTTCGCGACCACGTCCTTGACGTCGTAGTAGACCGCGCGACCGGACAGCTTGTCCGCCGGGATCGTCTCCAGGTACCGGTCGAACGCCGCGAGGACCTGGGAGCGTTCGGCCGCGTCGAGGTGTCGGACGGTCGTGTCGTCGACGAACCGCCGCTCATGGTCCGTCACCACGGTCATCGACCCCAGGAGCCCGATGCGCGTGCCGGCCCGCGCGGTCTGCAGCGCGCCGTGCACCGCGCCTTCGGTGTTGTCGAGCCGCAGTGCGAACTCGCTCGTGTCGTCGTCGGTGCCGAGATAGCGCCGGACCTGGTCGAGGTAGGCACGGAGATAGACGGCCGCGAGCCGCCGTACGTCCTCCTCCGGCAGCGCCTTCTGCCAGCACAGCAGCGCGAGGCTCGCGACGAAGCGGCGCAGGTCCCACGAGAACGGCCCGAGATACGCCTCGTCGAAGTCGTTGACGTCGAAGACGAGTAGGCCCTCGGAGTTCATGTAGGTGCCGAAGTTCTCGACGTGCAGGTCACCGTGGATCCAGACCCGGGACGTGCGGTCGTCGCCCCAACGGTCCTCGGCCCCGGCAAGGTCCGCGTAGAACACGCACGCCGACCCACGGAAGAACGCGAACGGGTCCGCCGCCATCTTGCGGAACTTCGTCCGGAATCCCCGGGGATCGGCCCGGAGGAGATCGTCGAAGGCCTCGGTGAGGGTGTCGACGACGTGCTGCCGCCGGTCGTCGTCGTCGCTGCTCATCCGGCGAGCGTAGGCGGGGATCGGGTCCCTCGCCGAGGGAGTCCGGTGACAATGGCTGCATGGCCATGGAACCGCGCGTCACAGGCACTGTCCTGAGCCACCCCGATCAGTACGACGGCGAGCGCGACGTCGTCGTGACGACCGATCCGGGGCTGTCGGACTACAAGAACCGCAAGGCCCGTGAGGCCTGGGCGGAGTTCTTCGCCGACCCGTGGCCGCTGCGATCCCTGGGATTCGTCGGGCAGGTGACGCCTTTGGTCTTCGATTCGCTTGCGGCGCAGACCGGCTTGGTGAGGCTCGAGATCACGTGGGGCCGGTACTCGGCCCTTCACGTCCTCGAGGGAATGACGAAGCTCCGCCACCTCTGGCTCGGCGGCGCCACGGCAGTCACCGACCTGTCGCCGCTCACTCGGTTGACGAGCTTGCGCGAGCTGCACATCGACGGAGCCAAGCGGGTCACCGACTATTCGCCGCTCGGTGACCTCGTGGCACTCGAACGGCTGTCCGTATGGGGGAGTGCCAACGGCGGTCCGCGCTACGACGCCGACTCGATCGCCTTCCTGCCCCGCCTGACGAAGCTTCGCGAGCTGCGGTGGAACCCGCGTGTCCTCAGCGGCGACTACGCCCCGCTGCTCGAGATGACGCACGTCGAGGAGATCGCGCTCCGCGGAGTCAGGGGAATGAAGCCGAGCATGGTCGACCTCGAGTGGGCCTTGCCGGGGCTCGCGAAGTGGCTTCGCGAGGAGCGGGAGCACGTGGCTGTCGGCTTCTCGACCGACGGCACGGTCGAGTACCTGTGGACCGACATCACCGGGCGGACTCGGATCACTGCCGAGCCGCCCTCGCACTACGTCCCGAACCCGGACGGTCCGCCTCCGATCGACCCGCTGCTCGACGACGAGTAGCCGGACTCGGTCATCACGTCCGCGGGGGCCGGATCGGCGGGTGGGTGCCCTTGGGTTCCGCTCGCGAGTCTCGACATCGACGTGAGTCTCGACATTCCCGTCGCCCGGGCAGCGGGAATGTCGAGACACGGGTCCCTGGTTCCCGGGAGTCGGACTCCGCGGTATCACGTATGTGCCCGCGCAGGCTCCTCGTCCGAGCGACTAGCATCGCCGAATGCACCGCATCTTCACCACCAGCTTCGCGTCGGTCTACCCGCACTACGTGACCAAGGTCGAGCGCAAGGGCCGTACGAAGGCGGAGCTGGACGCGGTCATCGAGTGGCTCACGGGGTTCGACGAGGCGACGCTCGCCAAGCACCTCGAGGCGGAGACCACGTTCGAGGACTTCTTCGCCGCCGCTGACCTGAACCCGAACGTGACCCTCATCAAGGGCGTGGTGTGCGGGGTTCGGGTCGAGGAGGTCGAGGACCCGCTGATGCAGAAGATCCGCTACCTCGACAAGCTCGTCGACGAGCTCGCGAAGGGCAAGGCACTGGAGAAGGTCCTGCGGGCCTGACTCCACCCGGTGTCGGTCGACGCCGTTTATAACGGTCGTCATAGACTGCCGGGCATGCGCGAGCTCAATCTGTTCTCCGCCGGCGACCTGCGCTGGGTCGACAAGCCCGACCCGACGTTGCGAACACCGCGCGACGCCATCGTGCGCCCGTTCGTCGTGAGCCGGTGCGACGGCGACACCCTGCCGATCCACCGCAAGGTGTCGCGCGCGATGCAAGCCGGGCTGAGGGCTGGCCTGATCGACCCCGCGGTCGGCCACATCTGCGGTCCACTCCCGTTCGCGGGGCCCTTCGCGATCGGGCACGAGTGCGTCGCGGAGGTCGTCGAGGTCGGCGACGCCGTGGAGTCCGTACGGCCGGGCGATCATGTCGTCGTGCCGTGGTCGGTCTCGTGCGGGCACTGCGGTCCGTGCCGGCGTGGCCTCACGTCGAAGTGCGAGACCACACGGGCCGCGGCCGGCGGTGAGCGGACGCTGTCGGCGTACGGGTTCGGTCCGGCGAGCGGGGAGTTCGGCGGGATGGCGAGCGACCTGGTCCGCGTCCCGCACGCCGACGCGATGCTCGTGCCGCTGCCTACCGGCCTCGATCCGCTCCGGGTCGCAGCCGCATCGGACAACCTGAGCGACGCCTGGCGCACGGTCGCACCCGCGCTGCGAGACCGGCCCGACGCATCGGTGCTCGTCGTCGGCGGGGGAGCGCGGTCGATCGGTCTGTACGCGGCGGGGCTCGCGGTCGCGCTCGGCTCGCCCCGGGTGGAGTACGTGGACGTCGATCCGACCCGGCTCGCGATCGCGGAGTCCCTCGGTGTCGCGGTCCGGGAGCGTCCACGGCGTCCGCGCGGCGGCTTCGGCGCGTACGACGTGGTGGTCGAGGCGTCGAGCTCGAGCCCCGGCCTGCGCGCAGCCGTACGGTCGACTGCGCCGGGCGGTGTCTGCACGGCGGTCGGCTACTACGTCGGGACGGCCACCGGCGTGCCGCTGATGCACATGTACGCCACCGACATCACCCTGCGGCTCGGGGTCTCGCACCCGCGTGCCGTGCTGCCGGAGCTTCTGGACTGGATCGCCGCGACGGGCTTCCCGGCGGAGCGGGTCACGACGGAGCTCGCCGACTTCGATGACGCACCCACCGCGTACGCGGCCAGGACCACGAAGCTCGTCCTGCACCGCGCGCCGCTGGGATGACGCACGCCGCTCGCGGGGACGTGATGCGCTCGGGATGAGGCGGTCCGGAGCGCTCTAACATAGGCGAACGCGCCCCCACCTCTGTCAGACGTGAGTGAGAGCCGCGAAACCGAGGGAGAGCACCATGCACATCTGCTTGACCTGCGCGGTGGAGTACGACGAGCCGCTGCCGGACGTGTGCCCGATCTGTGCCGACGAGCGGCAGTACGTCCCCGCCGACGGCCAGCGGTGGACCACGCTGGCGGAGCTGCAGCTGGCTGGGCAGACGCTGTCCTGGCGTGATCGCGAGGCGAGCCGTGCCGAGATCCGGGCCGATCCGGGGGTCGGGATCGGCCAGACCTCCCAGCTCGTGACGACGGACGCCGGCTCCCTGCTGTGGGACCCGGTCGGCTACGTCGACCACGAGACGGTCGCGCGGATCCGCGAGCGCGGTCCCGTCATCGCCGTCGCCGCCAGCCACCCGCACATGTTCGGTGCGCAGGTGTCGTGGGGCGAGGCGCTCGACGCCCCGGTGCTCGTGTGCGAGCCGGACGCGCAGTGGCTCGGCCGCACGTCGGACCGGATCGAGCTCTGGGACGGCGACCACGCGCTCGCTCCGGGCTTGAGCCTGCATCGCGTCGGCGGTCACTTCGTGGGCGCGGCGGTGGCGCTGTGGGCCGACGACGAGAACGGGCGCGGGCTGCTGATGAGCGGTGACACGGTGTTCCCGAACCCGGACCGCCGCACGCTCGGCTTCATGCGCAGCTACCCGAACAAGATCCCGCTCTCGGCGAACGTCGTCGCCGCCATCGCCGAACGGCTCTCGGCGTTCACGTTCGACCGGATCGTCGGCAACTTCGGCAATCTGATCGACGGGGACGCGAAGGCGGTCCTGCAGTACTCCGCCGAGCGGCACATCGCCTGGGTGCGCGGCGACCACGACGACGAGACGGGGCTCGGCGGGGGCTGAGGCGTCTCGATCCTCGCTTCGCTCGGCCTCGACGCGCGGGAGGGGTCGCTTCGCTCGGCCTCGACGAGCGGGAGGGGTCGCTTCGCTCGGCCTCGACGAGCGGGGAGGGGCCGTCAGACGCCGCGGACTGCCTTCTGGGCGTCGACGGTCTCGCGGATGGCGCGCTCGAGTCCGCCCATGGAGACGCGTAGCGCGGCGATCTCCTCGTCGGTCATGCGCTCGAGCAGCTCGCGGGACTGTTGGAGGTGGAAGCTCGCGACCTCCTCGAGCGCATCCTGTCCGGCCTCGGTCGCGCGGAGCCGCCGGGCCCGACCGTCCCGCGGATCGGGCTCCTGCACGAGCAGGTCCCGGTCGACGAGGCGTCCGACCAGCCCCGAGACCGTGGCGGCGCTGACGCCGAGCGTCTCGGCCACGTCGTGCGCCGTGACGGGGCTGCGGTGCACCGCCAGCGTGAGCACCTTGAGCTGCTGGATGGAGAGCTCGCTGGCGACCATCGCGTCGATCCGCAGGTCGGCCGTCAGGCGCTCGACGCGTCCTGTCAGTGCCTCCACCTCGTCGAGGTCGTCCTGTCGCCCCATGGTGCTCCCCGCCCGTCCGTTAGCCGGAGGCTCACTATATAGTTAGTCTCCGGCTAACTATCTTCTGTCCCTGGACCGTCACGTACTGACGAGGAGCTGACCGCGCCCGTGGGCCGTCTCGCATCGTTCTCCCTGCGCAACCGCGCGCTGGTCGCGCTGGCGACCGTGTTCGTCGCCCTGTTCGGCGTCATGTCCGCAGGGGCATTGAAGCAGGAGCTGATCCCGAACCTGCAGTTCCCCGCCGTCGGCGTCGTGGTGCCGTACTCCGGCGCCTCGCCCGAGGCGGTCGAGCAGGAGGTGTCCGAGCCGGTCGAGTCGGCGCTGTCGGGTGTCGACGGGCTGGAGCAGATCGACTCGACCTCGTCCAGCGGCTCCGCGCTCGTGCTCGTCACGCTCGAGTACGGCACGGACCTGGACCGCGCCCAGCAGCAGGTCGAGAGCGCCGTGACCGGTCTGACCACGCTGCCGGACGGCGCGGAGCCGATCGTGTTCGCGGGCGACTTCGACCAGTTCCCGGTGATCCAGCTGGCCGTCACCTCCGACCTCGACGCGCCCGAGCTAGCCGAGCGGCTCGAGCGGATCGCCGTACCGGAGTTCGAGGACATCGAGGGCGTCCGTCAGGTGCAGCTAACCGGGGCCCCGGAAGACCGGGTCGAGATCACCCTGACACCGCGCGCATCCCGCCTCGGGGTGACCGGCGCCGAGGTTGCGCAGGCGCTCGAGACCAACGCGTCCCTCGTCCCGGCCGGCTCGGTCGACTCGGGCGACTCCAGCCTCTCGGTCCAGGTCGGTGCGACGCCGACCACCCTCGAGGAGCTCGAGGCGGTCCCGGTCGCGCTGCCCGACGGCGGTACGCGCCCGCTCGGCGAGGTCGCCGACGTGCAGGTCGCGGAGTCCGCGCCGACCTCGTACTCGAGGACCAACGGCGAGCCGAGCCTCTCGATCGCGATCACCAAGACGCCCGACGGCAACACCGTCGACATCTCCCACGAGGTCGACGAGCTGACCGCTGAGCTGGAGGAGTCGATCGGCGACGGCACCACCTTCACCGTGTCGTTCGACCAGGCTCCGTTCATCGAGAAGTCGATCGAGGATCTCACCACCGAGGGCGGGCTGGGCCTGTTCTTCGCGATCGTGGTGATCCTGCTGTTCCTCTTCTCCGTGCGCGCGACCCTGGTGACCGCGGTGTCGATCCCGCTGTCGCTTCTGATCACCCTGATCGGCCTGCGCCTCGGCGACTACACGCTCAACATCCTCACGCTGGGCGCACTGACCGTCGCGATCGGCCGTGTCGTGGACGACTCGATCGTGGTCATCGAGAACATCAAGCGCCACCTCTCGTACGGCGAGGCGAAGGTCCGCGCGATCACCACCGCGGTCCGGGAGGTCGGCGGCGCGATCACCTCGTCCACCATCGCGACCGCCGCGGTCTTCCTGCCGATCGGGATCGTCGGCGGCCAGGTCGGAGAGCTCTTCCGACCGTTCGCCGTGACGGTGGCGCTGGCGCTGCTCGCGTCCCTCCTGGTGTCCCTGACGATCGTGCCGGTCCTGGCGTACTGGTTCCTCCGGTCGCCGGCGACGACCGTCGACCCAGCCGCGGTGCAGGCCGAGGCGGAGGCGAAGGAAGAGCGCTCGTGGCTGCGCCGCGCGTACGACCCGGCGATCCGCTGGGTCGTCAAGCGTCCCTGGCGGACCGTGGCCGGTGCCCTGGTGATCCTGGTCGCCACGATGGCCCTCACGCCGTTCATCAAGACCAACTTCCTGGGCAGCAGCGGTCAGAACACGCTCACGGTGACCCAGGAGCTCGAGCCGGGCGCTTCGCTCGCGTACTCCGACGAGGCCGCGAGCGGCGTGGAGGACGTGCTGGTCGGGTTCGACGACGTCGAGACCGTGCAGACCACGGTCGGCTCCGGCGACGCGTTCACCGCGGCGTTCTCCGGTGGGGCGACGACCTTCGCCCTCACCCTCGACGAGGACGCGGACGCGGACGCGGCTGCCGACGACATCGAGGCCGCGCTCGCGGACGCTGACGGCGACATCACGGTCACGGCCGGGGACGCCGGGTTCGCGTCCTCGCTCGAGGTGGTGGTCACGGCAACCGACCAGGACAACCTGAACGCGGCCGCGGAGACGGTCGTCGACGCGCTGGCCGACGTCGACGCGATCGGCTCCGTCACCTCCGACGCAGCGCCCGCGCAGCCGATCCTCAGCGTCGAGCCGAGCCCGGAGGCAGAGGCGTCGGGCCTGACCAGCGCGGTCCTGGGGCAGCTGATCGCCCAGGCGCTGTCGCAGCCGCCGATCGGACAGGTCTCGATCGACGGCGAGCAGCTCGACGTCGCGATGGTCACCGGTGCCGAGCCGGCCACCCTCGACGAGCTGCGCGAGCTGCCGGTCTCCGGGGGAGCGACGCTCGGCCAGGTCGCCGAGCTGACCGAGGAGCAGGTCGCCACGGCGGTCACGCGCACCGACGGCGAGCGCACCATCACGATCACGGCCGAGCCGGAGGCCGACGACCTCGGCGCGGTGACCGCGGACGTGCAGGCCGTCCTCGACGACGTCGAGCTGCCCGAGGGCACCGACGTGAGTCTCGGCGGCGTGTCGGAGGACCAGACGGAGGCGTTCGCCCAGCTCGGCCTGGCCCTGGTCGTCGCGATCGCGATCGTCTACACGGTGATGGTCGGGACGTTCCGCTCGCTCGTGCAGCCGCTGATCCTGCTGGTGTCGGTGCCGTTCGCCGCGACCGGTGCTCTGCTCCTGCTGGCGGTCACGGGGATCCCGCTCGGCGTTCCGTCGCTGATCGGGGCGCTGATGCTGATCGGGATCGTGGTCACGAACGCGATCGTGCTCATCGACCTCGTCAACCAGCGCCGCGACGCCGGCGCGGGCATCACCGAGGCCCTCGAGGAGGGCGGCGGGAAGCGTGTCCGCCCGATCGTGATGACGGCGCTCGCGACCGTCCTGGCGCTCACCCCGATGGCCTTCGGGATCACCGGTGGGAGCGCGTTCATCTCCCAGCCGCTGGCGATCGTGGTGATCGGCGGCCTGATCTCGTCGACGGTGCTCACGCTGCTGCTCGTGCCGGTGCTCTACTTGCTGGTCGAGCGGCGCAAGGAGCGGCGGGCGACGAAGCGCGCAGCGAAGCGGGAGGCCAAGCTCGAGGCCAAGGACGCGAAGGCGAAGAGCTCCGGGGCCGAGACCGAGAGCGCGTCGGCCACCAGCAGCTGAGCGGGCGCTCGGGGGCCGCGGTCCCTCCCGTCGCCGCCTCCGGCCCACCGGGTCCGGAGGCGGTGCCGTCTCCGCGTCGAGCCGCACACGGTATCTTGCGCGGACACGGGGGACGAGCGCGAGGGGAGGGCGCCGTGGCGACGCAGACGCACGACCCGGACCAGCCCGTACCGGTGTTCTTCCTCTCCGACAGCACCGGCATCAGCGCGGAGACGATGGGCAACGCGCTGCTGCTGCAGTTCCCGGACCTGCGGTTCGAGCGGACGCTGATCCCGTTCATCACCACCGTCGAGGAGGCCCGGGACGTCGTCGCGACGCTCGACGCCGCGGTCGACCGGGGGATCACCCCGCTGGCGTTCACGACGACCGCGCTCGACGAGGTCCGCCTGGAGCTGCACAAGACGCGGGCGCCGCTGATCGACTTCTTCGACATGCACATGCAGCGGGTCGAGGGTCTGCTCGGCGCCCGGGGCGTACGGGCGCCCGCCCGACTGCACGGCGTCGGCGACATCAAGCGCTACAACAGCCGGATGCAGGCCGTCGAGTACGCGATCGAGCACGACGACGGTCAGAGCGTGCGGTCGCTGGAGAAGGCCGACGTGGTCCTGGTCGCGCCGTCGCGGTGCGGCAAGACGCCCACCACGATGTATCTCGCGCTCCAGCACGGCCTGTTCGTCGCGAACTACCCGCTGGTCGAGGAGGACCTGGCCGACCTCGAGCTCCCGCGCCCGGTCCGCGAGCTGCACGACCGCTGCTTCGGGATCACGACCACGCCGGCCCGGCTCCACGCCGTACGGTCCGAGCGCCGCCCCAACTCCACGTACGCGTCGTTGCCGCAGTGCTCCTCGGAGCTGCGCCGCGCGGAGGCGATGTACCGCGCCCACGATCTCCCGATCATCGACTCCTCGGCCAAGTCGGTCGAGGAGATGTCCACCCTGATCCTGCAGGTGCTCGCCCGCAGGAACCCGTCCGGCCGTCGAGGAGCAGTCCCATGAGCAGCAACGTCCGTTGGTTCGCCGATCTCGGCCTCGCCGACCTCGAGGAGGTCGGGGGCAAGAACGCGTCGCTGGGCGAGATGGTCCGCAACCTCACGAACCTGGGGGTGCGGGTGCCGAACGGGTTCGCGACGACCGCGGAGGCGTACCGGCGGTTCATCGGGGAGACCGGACTCGCCGAGCGGATCAACACGCGGCTCGCCGACCTCGACACCGACGACGTCCAGGCGCTCGCCGACGCGGGTCGCGAGATCCGCGCGTCGGTGATGGCGCAGCCGCTGCCGGCCGACCTGGAGGACGAGATCCGTGCGGCGTACGCGGAGCTGTCCGGCGGTTCGGACGAGGCGTCGTTCGCCGTCCGCTCCAGCGCGACCGCCGAGGACCTTCCGGACGCCTCGTTCGCGGGCCAGCAGGAGACGTTCCTCAACGTGCGCGGCATCGACGCGATCCTCCAGGCGATCAAGGAGGTCTTCGCGTCGCTCTACAACGACCGCGCCATCGCGTACCGGGTGCACCACCAGTTCGAGCACGAGGCCGTGGCGCTGTCGGCGGGCGTGCAGCAGATGGTGCGCTCCGACGTCGGCACGTCGGGCGTGATGTTCACGATCGACACCGAGTCGGGCTTCTCCGACGCGGTGTTCGTCACCTCGTCGTACGGGCTGGGGGAGGCCGTCGTCCAGGGCGCGGTCAACCCCGACGAGTTCTACGTCTACAAGCCGTCGCTGCGGGCCGGACGACCGGCGGTGCTCAAGCGCGGGATCGGCTCGAAGGCCACGAAGATGGTCTACACCGAGGATCGCACGGTCGGCCGTACGACGGAGTTCGTCGACGTGGACCCAGCTGACCGCCGACTGCTCAGCCTGACCGACGCCGAGGTGGAGGCGCTCGCGCGGCAGGCGCTCGTGATCGAGGAGCACTACGAGCGCCCGATGGACATCGAGTGGGGCAAGGACGGGATCGACGGCGAGCTGTACATCCTGCAGGCGCGGCCCGAGACCGTCCAGTCGCGGGCGGCCGCGACCGGGCAGCAGCGGTTCCGGATGAACGAGCGCGGGTCGGTCCTCGCCGAGGGGCGCGCGATCGGCCAGCGGATCGGCGCCGGCGCCGTCCGGGTGCTCGAGTCCGTCGACGAGATGCACGCGTTCGAGCCCGGCGAGGTGCTCGTCGCCGACATGACCGACCCCGACTGGGAGCCGATCATGAAGCGCGCCAGCGCCATCGTCACCAACCGCGGCGGCCGCACGTGCCATGCGGCGATCATCGCCCGCGAGCTCGGCATCCCGGCCGTGGTCGGCAGCGGCGACGCGACGTCGTCCCTGGCGAACGGCCGCGAGGTCACCGTGTCGTGCGCCGAGGGCGACGCCGGCTACGTGTACGAGGGGCTGCTCGACTTCACCGTCGAGGAGACCACGATCGACGCCATGCCCGACATCCCGACGAAGATCATGATGAACGTCGGCACGCCCGAGCAGGCGTTCGCGTTCTCGCGGCTCCCGAACGCCGGGGTGGGCCTGGCGCGGCTGGAGTTCATCATCAACCGCCAGATCGGGATCCACCCGAAGGCGCTGCTCGACTACGACGACCTGACGGGCCCGCTGGCCGAGCAGGTCGGGGAGGCGATCGCGGCGTACCCGAGCGCCCGGGCGTACTTCGTCGACCGGGTCGCCGAGGGCGTGGCGACGATCGCGGCGGCGTTCGCGCCGCACCCCGTGATCGTGCGGATGTCGGACTTCAAGTCCAACGAGTACGCGAAGCTCGTGGGCGGCGAGCTGTACGAGCCGGACGAGGAGAACCCGATGATCGGCTACCGCGGTGCGTCGCGGTACCTGTCGGACGACTTCGCGGAGTGCTTCGCGATGGAGTGCGAGGCGCTCAAGCACGTCCGCGACGAGATGGGTCTCACGAACGTCAAGATCATGATCCCGTTCGTCCGCACGGTCGCGGAGGCGAAGGGTGTGATCGATCTGCTCGGCGAGCACGGTCTGCGCCGCGGCGAGAACGACCTCCAGGTCATCATGATGTGCGAGGTCCCCTCGAACGCCGTGATCCCGGACGCGTTCCTCGACCACTTCGACGGGTTCTCGATCGGCTCGAACGACATGACCCAGCTGACTCTGGGGCTCGACCGCGACTCCGCCCTCGTCGCCGAGTCGTTCGACGAGCGCGACCCGGCGGTCAAGCACATGCTCGGCGCCGCGATCGCGGCCTGCAAGGCGCGCGGGAAGTACGTCGGGATCTGCGGCCAGGGCCCGAGCGACCACCCCGACCTCGCGGAGTGGCTGCTCGAGCAGGGGATCGAGTCGATGTCGCTCAACCCGGACACCGTCGTCGACACCTGGACGCGACTGGCGAAGCTGAGCACCTGACCCGTCCGCGTTCACCCGCCGGTCTCAGGGGCGGTCAGAGCGGGCCGTAGAGCGCGTGGGAGGCTCCCGTGGCCGCCGCCCAGTACCGGTCGCCGTACGACCAGTGCCACCACTCCGGCGGGTAGTTCACCAGGCCTACCGCCTCGAGCGCCTCCGCCATCACACGGCGCCGTTCGCGCGCTGGAGCGGACACGTTCGGCGCGCCGGTGAAGCAGGCACCCGCGCTCTGCTGAGGCGTCGCGTTGAGGGGAGTGCCCAGGTCCAGCTCGGCCCCGTCCACGCAGAGCGTCAGGTCGACTGCGGCTCCGCACGGGTGCGGCGCGACCTCGACGGGGGACACGTGCTTGCTCGCCTCGACCGCGACCTGTCGCGCCGACCACGTCGGCTGATCCCGCTGCACGGTCGACCGGTGGTCGTCGAAGTACCGCGACTGCAAGGCCGCAGGCCGATACCCCTCGACGATGAGCAGGCGCATGCCGCGGGGCAGAAGCGTCTGCGCCTCGCGGACTCGATCCGCGACGCCCTCCCGCAGCCGTACCCAGTCGCCACGCGGATCAGCTTTGCGGTGATCGATGGACAGCCCGGGAACGGCCCGAAGGTCGACGAGGGGCTCGCCCGAGTCTTCGACGGGCACGGCCGCGACCCTGGGGTCGGAGAGCAACAGCACGATCCGACCCTAGAAGAACGCGGGTCCATCGACGACCTGGTCGCGAGTCGGGCGCCGGAAGCGGCGCTAGCCTCGGTGCATGGCCGACACCGATGCGCTCTGGACGATGATCGCCGCGAACCGCTTCGCCGCGCTCGCGACGCTCAAACGCGACGGCCGTCCTCAGATCTCGAACATCATCTACGCGTACGACGCCGACGATCGCACCGCCATCGTCTCCGTCACGGCGTCGCGCGCGAAGACCGCGAACCTGCGTCGCGATCCGCGGGCGAGTCTGTACGTCACCAGTGCCGACCGCTGGAGCTACGTCGTCGCCGAGGGCGATGCGTCGCTCACCGAGGTCGCCGCCGACCCCGACGACGAGGTGGTCGAGGCGCTCGTGGACTACTACCGCAGGCTGTCCGGGGAGCATCCGGACTGGGACGAGTTCCGTCGGACGCAGGTGGCCGAGGGGCGGCTGGTCGCGCGGATCCGGCTCGACCACGTCTACGGCATCCCCGCGCGCGCATGACCAGCCCCGACGGCGCCGACGGCACGAACGGCTCCGGCCGTACGGAGGCGCTCCGTGCGCGCGTCACGGTGGCCACGCCGTCCGACCGTACGACCGTGCTCACGACCATCGTGGCGGCGTTCCGTGAGGACCCGTTGATCCGGTGGTTCTTCCCCGACGACGCCGCGTATCCCACCTACGCCGACGCGTTCTTCGGCGGGCTGTTCGACCGGCGGGTCGAGCACGGCACCATCTGGACGATCGACGGTGCCGCGGTCGCGATGTGGGCGCCACCCGGGTCCGCGGAGGCTGCCGGCGACCCGGTCGCCGACCTCGCCGCGGTCGTCCCGCCGGATGCGCTCGCCCGGCTCGACCGCTACGAGCAGGTGCTGCACCCGGCGATGCCGCCGAAGCCGTACTGGTATCTGGGCGTGCTCGCCACCCACCCGGACCACACCGGGCAGGGTCGTGCTCGCGCGGTGATGACCGAGGGGCTTCGTCGCGCCGCGTCCGACGGGCTGCCCGCCGTCCTCGAGACCTGCAACCCCGCGAACCTCGCCTTCTACCGTCGCGCCGGTTGGGAGGTCGTCGCGGAGGTCGCCGCGCCGGTCCCGACGTGGATCCTGCAGCAGAGCGCGTGACCGGGTGCGGTGAAATCCCGCCCGCGGGAGCGTCCGCGTCCCTACAGTGCAGCCATGCCCCGACCGAGCAGCCATGTCGACGCTGGGTGATCACGCGGGCGGGATCCTGTTCGGGATCGGCTCCGGCGTCTTCGCGTTCGCGATCAGCGTGCCGTGGTCCTGCACCACCGACGGGTCGGCGGCCGCGGTGGAGCGTGACCTCACGATCACCTACGACCCGGGCACGGTGATGTGCAGCAACCTGCTCGGGACCAATGCGTTCACCTACTCGGGCGGCGCGGCGACCGCGGTCGCCTTCTTCGTCGCCTTCGTCGTCTGGGGCGTCTTCGAGGTCGCCGGCCACTGGCGGGACAAGCGCCAAGGGGCGACCTAGCCGGGCCGGCGACGCAGGCGCAGATGCGAGCGCGGCCCTACGTTGGGGGCATGACCGACTCCGACATGCGGACCCGGATGCTCGCCGGCGAGCCGTACCAGGCCGACGATCCGCAGCTGCAGGTCGAGCTGGCGCGCGCGCAGCGTCTCGCGCACCAGATCAACACCACCGATCCGAGCGACTCCGCACGCCTTCGGGAGCTGTACGGCGAGCTTCTCGGCGCGATCGGCGAGGACAGCGAGATCCGGCCGCCGTTCCGCTGCGACTACGGCTACCAGACGTCGATCGGTGCCCGTACGTTCGCGAACTTCGGCCTGGTCTGCCTCGACGTCGCAGCGGTCCGGATCGGCGACGACGTCCAGATCGGCCCGTACGTGCAGCTCCTGACCGCGACCCACCCGCTCGAGCCGGGACCGCGCCGCGAGAAGTGGGAGTCCGCTCAGCCGATCACGATCGGCGACAACGTGTGGCTCGGCGGCGGCGTGATCGTCGGGCCAGGGGTGTCGATCGGCGCGAACACGGTGGTCGGCGCCGGCTCTGTCGTGCTGAAGGATCTCCCGCCGGACGTCGTCGCCGTGGGGTCGCCCGCACGGGTCGTGCGCGCCCTCTGAGTCGGCGCCGGGTCAGGGTGGGTCGGCCGAACCGATGATCGCGCGGACCAGGGTCGCGAGGTCCTCGACGGCGGGGTGCGGCGGCGGGTCGGTCCAGGCGACCCGGACCGGAAGCGCAGGCGCGTCGGTCAGCGGGACGAAGGTGACGCCGGGGAAGGTGTGCAGGCTCGAGGTGGCGGCGGAGGTGACGCCGACCGCGTGCCCGGAGGCGATCGTCGCGAGCCAGTCCTCGGTGTCGCGGGTCGAGACGATCTCGGTCGGGCGCGCGTCCGACGGCCACAGCTGCGGGGTCGTCGAGCCGGACACGGGCGTGATCGCGATCGTCTCCCGCGCGAGCTCGCCCAGCGTCAGCCCGGCCCGACCGGCCAGGTCGCTGTCGGAGGGCACGGCGGCGTAGCGCTGCTCCTGCCCGACCAGCTCGACGTGCAGCGCGCTGGGCACCCGGTCGCCGCGGATCAGCGCGAGGTCGAGGTCACCCTTGGTCAGCGCGTCCACGACGTCGACGAACCGCAGCAGCCGCAGCGGTGTGTCGGGGTGCGCCGAGTCCCACTGCCGCAGGAGGTCCGCGGTGTGGGGGCCGAGCGCGGACCAGGCGTATCCGAGCCGCAGGGGCCAGGCGCGCAGCTGCTCGGGATCGAAGGCGGCGTCGGCCGCGCTCAGCGCCACCGCTGCGCGTCGCGCGAACGCCTCGCCGGCAGGAGTGAGCGCGAGGTGGTGGGTGGAACGGTCGATCAGACGGACGCCCAGGTGACGCTCGATCTGGCCGAGCGTGCGCGAGACGACGGGCTGGGTGAGGTGGAGTCTGCGGGCCGCACCCGTGATCGTGCCCTCGTCGACGATCGCGAGGAAGCACCGCAGATGCCGCAGCTCCATGCTCATGCTCGCCAAGCATAACCGCAGGAAGATCAGCATTTCCGATCCGGATCAGAGGTTCGTACGGTCGGTCGCGTGGCACTCCTTCCTGCATCGTCGCCGGGTCCTGCGACTCCCACGGCTGCCGTACGGGCCCGACCGGACCGGTCGAGCGTCGCGGTTGCGCTCGTCGTCGGTGGCGCGGTGTCCCAGCAACTCGGTGCGGCGGTCGCCGTCGCGCTCTTCCCCGCCGTCGGGGCTGCGGGTGCGGTCGCGCTGCGGCTCGGGTTCTCGGCGCTGGTCCTGCTGGTCGTGTGCCGACCGCGCCTGCGCCACGACCGGGGCGACTGGTCGGTGGCGGCGGGCTTCGGTGCCGGGATCGTCGCGATGAACGTCTGCTTCTACCAGGCGATCGAACGGATCCCGTTGGGCCTCGCGGTGACGATCGAGCTCCTCGGCCCGCTGACCCTGTCGGTCGTGCTCGACCGCCGCGCCCGCGCCTACGCCCTCGGTGCGCTCGCCCTCGCCGGCGTCGTGCTGATCGGCGCTCCCGGGGTCGGCGGTGGAGAGGGTGGCGACTGGGATCCGCTCGGGGTCGCCTTCGCGCTGGGCGCCGGTGCGGGCTGGGTCGTCTACATCCTCACGTCGGCCAGTGCCGGACGGCGGTTCGCGCGTGGGGAGGGCCTGGCGCTCGGGATGGCGGTCGGAGCACTCGTCTCCCTCCCGCTCGGCCTGACGGTGGCGGGTCCGAGGCTGCTCGAGCCGTCGGTCCTGGCACTCGGCGCGGCCGTCGCGCTGCTGTCGACCGCGCTTCCGTACGCGCTGGAGATGGCCGCGCTGCGCCGGATCCGGGCGTCGGTGTTCGCGATGCTGATGAGCCTGTCACCTGCGATCGCCGCGCTGGTCGGGTTCGTGGTGCTCGGTCAGGAGCTGAGCGGGCTGGACGCCGCCGGGATCGCGCTGGTCGCGGGTGCGAGCGCGGCGGCAGCGCGTCAGCGCAGGCGGGTCGCGCGCCAGAGGTTGTCGGCCCGGATCCCGGGGACGCCGTCGGGGGACACCGACGGCTTCTCGACGGCCTCCACGGTGTCGATCCGCCAGTCGTCGCCGAGCGCGAGCACGTCGAGCACCTCCTGAATCGTCGGGAAGGTCGCGTGGAACGGGTGGTCCTCCTCGCGTGCCCACGACGGCCATCCGGCGTGCATCACGACGAGCAGCGTGCCGCCCACAGCGACCGCGTCGGCGGCTCGGCGCAGCACGCCGTCGGTGTCCAGCGCGACCGGCGACTGGAGGAACTGCGCGCTGACCAGGTCGTACGAGCCGTCGGGGAAGGTCTCGCCGAGCACGTGCCGCTCCCAGGTGATCCGCTCCGCCACCCCGGCATCGGTCGCGTGGGTGGCGGCACGGTCCAGGGCGACCTGGGCGATGTCGATGCCGGTCACCTGCCAGCCGCGGCTCGCGAGCCAGACCGCGTCGGCGCCTTCGCCGCAGCCGAGGTCGAGTGCGGTCCCGGGGGAGAGGTCGGACGCCTCCCGCACGAGCAGCGGGTTGGGGTTCCCGCTCCAGATCCGGTCGCTGTCGCGGTAGCGATCCTCCCAGAACGCGGTCGGGTCGGTCGTCGGATCGGGGTGCTGGTGCGTAGCCGACATGGGGCTCCTCGCGTGCTCGGCGGCTGTGCCGGTGGGTGGACGTGTTCCAGCATGCCGTGGCATCCCCGATCGGGCCCGCGACCTTGCCAGTGCGGCAAGCGCGTGGTTGTGAAACTCGAAACGCGAACGTCATCGAACGGGTCTACGGTCAGGGCATGCGTCCGTTGCGTCGTACCGCCCTCGCCGTCACCGCCGCCTGCTCCGCGCTCTGCCTCGGACTGGCCGGGGCCGTCGCCCCGGCTGCCGCCGGACCGCCGTCGTTCCTGCAGCCGCAGCCCGGTGGGTCGTCGGCGGGCGACCCGTACTTCCCGCTGCTCGGCGCGACCGGCTACGACACGCTGACCTACCATCTGAAGCTCGACTACACCCCGGTCGACGCGGCGAGCGGCGACCTGGACGCGGTCGCTCTGATGACGTTGCGCCCGGACGTGACGCTGTCGTCGTTCAACCTCGACCTGCGCGGGCTCGACGTGTCGTCCGTCCGGGTCAACGGCCTCGAAGCCGAGTTCACCCACGAGTACGGCGAGCTCACGGTCACGCCGAGGTTCCCGCTGCTCAAGCGGGTCCCGGCGGTCGTGAAGGTCACCTACGGCGGGACGACCGGGCAGCCGCGGGACCTGGGCGGCTCGCTGTACGGGTGGGTCTCCACCGCCGACGGCGCGATGGTCGTGAACGAGCCCGACGGCGCACCGACGTGGTATCCCGTGAACGACGACCCGAACGACAAAGCGGTCTACACGTTCGCGATCACGGTGCCGGAGGGCAAGGCGGCGATCGCGAACGGCGTCCCGGTCGGTCAGCCGCGGACCCGTGACGGACGGACCACCTACCGCTGGTTCGAGTCGAAGCCGATGGCGAGCTACCTGTCGACCGCGACGATCGGCGACTTCGACATCACGACGACCGACGGCCCGAAGGGCCTGCCGATCATCGACGCGATCGACCGCGACGTCACGCCGACGAACCGTACGACCAGCGAGGCGTCGTTGGCGAAGCAGGGCGACATGATCGCGTTCTTCACCGACCACTTCGGCCCGTACCCGTTCGACTCCGCCGGGGGCATCGTCGACGACGACTCCGTCGGGTACGCGCTCGAGACGCAGTCGCGCGCGGTCTACTCCCGGGTCGCCCGCGAGGGCACGGTCGCGCACGAGATCGCACACCAGTGGTACGGCAACACGGTCTCGCCGCACCGCTGGGCCGACATCTGGCTGAACGAGGGCTTCGCAACCTACGCGGCGTGGATGTGGGCCGAGCACTCCGGTGGCACGACGGTCGCGGACAGCGCGGCGTCGGTCTACGCGATCCCGGCCGACAACGCGTTCTGGGAGACCGTCATGGCCGATCCCGGCCCGGTGGACCTGTTCGCCGGTGCCGTCTACAGCCGCGGCGCGCTGACGCTGTACGAGCTGCAGCAGACCATCGGCGAGAAGGACTTCGCGAAGCTGCTCAAGGCGTGGCCGCGGACCTACCGGTACGACGCCGCGTCGACCGCGGACTTCATCGCGCTGGCGGAGAAGATCTCGAAGCAGGACCTGGACGAGTTCTTCGAGGTCTGGGCCTACACGCCGGAGAAGCCGACCAGCTGGTGACCCGCGAACCTGACCTCCTCGCACGGGCCGGGGCGGTCAGGGCCGGACGAGGACCTTGAGCGCCTCTCGGTCGTTCATCGCGCGGTAGCCCTCGGGCACACCGTCGAGGTCGACGGTCCGGTCGAAGACGCGACCGGGATCGACCGTCCCGTCGAGCACGTCGGGGAGGAGCCGCTCGATGTACGCCCGTGCGGGCGCCGGTCCGCCGGTCAGGGTCACGTTGGGTCCGAACAGCGAGGCGAAGCCGATCGGAGCGTCGGCGTACTGCGGGACGCCGACGCGGCTGATCGTGCCGCCGGGCCGGACGACGCCGACGGCCATGTCGTACGCGGCGCGAAGGCCCACGGCCTCCAGGACGACGTGCGTGCCGTCGCCACCGGTGAGCTCGCGGACCGCCTCGATCCCGGCCTCGCCGCGCTCGGCGACGACGTCGGTGGCGCCGAAGTCGCGGCCGAGGTCCGTGCGGTCCTTGTGGCGGCCCATGAGGATGATCCGCTCGGCGCCGCGTTGCTTGGCCGACAGGACGGCGAGCAGGCCCACGGCGCCGTCGCCGATCACCGTGACCGACGTGCGTGCGTCGACGCCTCCCTGGTGGGCTGCGTGGTAGCCGGTGCCGTACACGTCCGACAGCGTCAGCAGGGACGGCAGGACGGCCGGATCGACGTCGGACGGGACCTTCACCAGGGTGCCGTCGGCCTGCGGCACGCGGACCGCCTCCGCCTGCGCCGCACTGAAGAAGCCACCGTGCCGGCACGACGTGTGCAGGCCCTCGCGGCAGAAGTCGCAGGTCCCGTCGGACCAGGCGAACGGGGCGATCACCAGGTCACCGGGTGCCACCCCGGCCACCGAGGAGCCGGTCTCCTCGACGACGCCCACGAACTCGTGACCCATCGGCGTGCCCTGCTCGGAGGCCGGCATGCCGCGGTACGGGTGCAGGTCCGACCCGCACACGCACGCGACCACGACGCGGACGACGGCGTCGGTCGGCTCCTCGATCGCCGCATCGGCGACGGTCTCGACGCGGACGTCGCCGGCGCCGTACATGAGTGCTGCTCGCATGGAAGGTCTCCTCGTGGGTGGTCGTTCGTTGGACGGGGTCGCCGTCCGTGTCCAGACAACCCCTCTTTCGCTCGCTGCGGGAGTCACGGGTCTTCCGGGTACCAGCAGTGCTCCCCACGTCGGCGCAACCCGACCTACCGTGGAGCCATGGCATCGATGGATCTGCGCAACGAGATCCGTGAGTTCCTCAGCTCGCGGCGCGCCCGCATCACCCCCGAGCAGGCCGGGTTGCCGGCGTACGGGGGGACGCGGCGCGTCAAGGGCCTACGCCGAGAGGAGGTCGCGATGCTCGCCGGAGTCTCGGTCGACTACTACGTGCGGTTGGAGCGCGGAGGACTCGCCGGGGCGTCCGAGAGCGTCCTCGATGCCGTCGCGAACGCGTTGCAGCTCGAGGACGCCGAGCGGGACCATCTGTTCGCGCTGGCCCGGGAGGCGGGGGCGAGCGGTGCGCGACGTACGCGCAAGGAGCCGAAGCAGGTGCGCCCCGCGGTTCAGCAGGTGCTCGATGCCATCACCGACGCTCCGGCGTGGGTACGCAACGGACGGCACGACATCATCGCCATGAACCCGCTGGCGCGAGCGCTCTACGCACCCGTCTTCGAGGACCCGCGGCGCCCGGCGAACACGACGCGCTTCATCTACCTGCATCCCGAGGCCGCGCGCGAGATGTTCGTCGACTACGACGTGATCGCTCGCGACGCGGCTGCGATGCTGCGGCTGGAGGCGGGGAGCAACCCGCACGACAAGGCGTTGATCGAGCTGGTCGGCGAGCTGTCGACCCGCAGCGAGTTGTTCCGGCAGCGGTGGGCGTCGCAGGACGTGCGCTACCACCGCAGCGGGCGCAAGCGCCTGCGCCATCCGGTGGTCGGTCAGCTCGATCTCGACTTCGAGGCGATGGAGCTGCCGTCCGAACCGGGCCTCCAGCTCAACGTCTACACCGCGCCCGTGGGGAGTCCGACGGCCGACGCGTTGAAGCTCCTGGCGTCGTGGGTCGCGACCCACGACGCAGCGGAGGAGGTCTCCGACCCCGCTGGGTCGGACCGCCGCGGCTGACCTTCGGTGCTGGACCTGAGGATCGGTCGGTTCGTCGCGTGAGGTCTACGCCTCCGGGATCGGCATCCCGAAGGTCTCGAGGGTGATGTCCTCCGGCTCGGGGCCGCCTCGCACCCCCGTGTCGAGGGCGTCGATCGCGGCCAGCTCGCCGGCGGAGAGCGCGAAGTCGGCCACGTCCACGTTCTCGCGGATGCGCGACGGCGTGACCGACTTCGGGATGACCTGGCGGCCCTGCTGGAGGTGCCACCGCAGCATCACCTGGGCCGGCGTGCGGGAGTGCTCGGCCGCGATCGCCAGGATCGTCGGGTCCTCGAGGGTCGAGCCGTGCGAGCCGTCGCGGTAGAACGTGATGCCGCCGATCGGCGACCACGCCTGGTTGACGATCCCGCGCTCGGCGTCGTACGCGAGCAGCTCCGACTGGCGGAAGTACGGGTGCACCTCGATCTGGTTCACCGCCGGCACGATCTCGGTCGCGTCGAGCAGCCGGTCGAGGTGGGGCGGCATGAAGTTGCTGACGCCGATCGCGCGCACCGAGCCGTCGGCGAGCAGCGTCTCCAGTGCGCGGTAGGCGCCGATCGTCCGATCGAACGCGCTCGGCAGAGCCTGGTGCAGGATCAGGAGGTCGATCTGCTCGATGCCGAGCTTGCCCGTGCTCTTGTCGAAGGCGTGCAGGGTCTCGTCGTACCCGTAGTCGCTGATCCAGACCTTCGTCTCGACGAACACGTCGTCGCGGGGGAGGCCTGAGCCGCGCAGAGCGGCCCCGACGCCGCGCTCGTTGCCGTACGCCGCCGCGGTGTCGATGTGCCGGTACCCGGCGTCGAGCGCCGTCGCGACTGCCGTCTCGGTCTCGTCCGGCGGGGTCTGGTAGACGCCGAACCCGAGGCCCGGCATGGTCACGCCGTTGTTCAGAGTGATCTCGGGAATGCTCATGGCTTCACGCTAGACACGCTCCCCGGCCCAGGGCAGGTCCTGCGGAGACCGGGACTGCCAGGACCTCCCTGATCCGAGCCCGACGCTCGGCGCGAAGGGCGCGGCTCAGGTCCGCGGCGAGCCGGCCAGGAGGTCCGCCAGGCCGCCGCGAGCGTCCTCGGTGACGAGCCGCTCGGCGTCCTCCTCGTTGCCGTCGCGCAGCGCGCCGACGAGTGCGCGGTGCAGGGCGTAGCGCTCGAGTCCGAACTCAGCGTCGAGGTGCACCGCGTCCACCAGACGCGAGCGGCGCTCCGGCCACGAGAACACCCGGGCCTGGTCGAGCAACCGGACCAGCACAGGGTTGTGCGCGCAGGCGTCGACGCCGGCGTTGAACCGCTGCATGGTGTCGAGCAGCTGGTTGAGGTGCCGGTCGATCGCATCGCCTACGAGGTGACGCTGGCGCAGCACGATGAGCAGGTCGTCGGCGTCGTCGAGGATCGCGTCGAGCGTGTCGAGCTGGTCGGGCGTCGCATGGCGCGCGGCGAACCGCGCGACCATCCCGCGCAGCGCGACCTCGACCTCGGCGAGGTCGGTGATCGCCAGGTCGCCGATCTGGGCGACCTCGACCGTCCGCGGGCCGGTGCGCTCCAGCAGGCCGTCCTGCTCCAGGCGGCGGATCGCCTCACGGATCGGGGTCGGGCTCACCGACAGGCGCTCGGCGAGACCACGCTCCGTGACCTTCTGCCCCGGCCGCAGCTCGCCGGTCGCGACGGCAGCGCGGATCGAGCGGTACGCACGGTCGGCCAGCGTCTCGGGCGCCAGCTGGGTGGAAAGCTCTTCGGGCACGACCTCACCTTAGTCGAAACGCAATGGCAAATCCCTGATGCACCTCTTGACAGTTTTGCTATAGCAAAATAGCGTGACGCAGGCCACACGGCGACCGGTCCACCTTGCGTACGGGTCACGGCGTGCCGCGTTCGAGGGACGCGGTCGGTGGTGATCCATGACCATGGCGTTGAGGAGCAACGGATGACGACGACGGCGGCGACACCCCGGTCGCAGCGCTCGATGGAGCGGCGCATCACCTTCCTGGTGGCGCTGGCCGTGTTCGCCCAGGAGTCCACCTGGAACTTCTACGACAGCCAGGTCCCGGCCCTGCTGCGCGACCACCTCGCGAGCGCCGCGCTGATCGGCCTGTGCATGGGCATGGACAACCTGCTCGGCATCTTCATCCAGCCCTGGATGGGCAACCGCTCGGACCGCACCCGTACGTCGTGGGGCCGGCGGATGCCGTACCTGGTCGTCGGGATGCCCATCGCGGCACTGCTCTTCCTGCTGATCCCGCACGCGGCCGGCACGCTCGCGACGCTGCTCGTCGTGATGTTCGCCTACGCGCTGGTCGCGAACTCGTTCAAGCCCATCGGCGAGTCTCTGATGCCCGACTTCATCGCGCCGGAGCGTCGCAGCCGCGCGAACGCCGCGGTGAAGATCGCGTCGGCCATCACCGTGATCGTGGCCGCCCTGATCAGCCTGCTCGTGGTCGACGACCACCCGGACCTGGCGTTCGCGATCCCGTCGGCGCTCATGCTGATCTCGATCGCCGTGCTCGCCGCGACCGTCCGCGACAGCCGCTCCCCGGCGTACCAGCAGGCGCTCGCCGAGGACGCCGACCCCGACCGCAAGGACGCCGCGCACGTGCGGGTCCGCGAGACGCTCGGCGAGATCGTGCGCGACACCGACCGCAGCCGACTGCTGATCATCTTCGCGATCTTCCTCTTCGGCGGGGCGTGGGCGGCCTCGCGCTCCCTGGTGACCCCGTACGGCATGGAGGTCCTCGACCTCACCCGCGGCCAGGCCGGCGGGCTCACGCTGCCGGCCGGGATCGCCTACATCATCGCCGCCTACCCGATGGCGCTGATCGCCGAACGGATCGGCCGGCTCAAGGTGATGATCATCGGGATGGCGATCTTCGCCGGCGGCATGATCCTCGCGACCGTCGTGCAGACCCCGGCCGGCACCGTGACCGGCCTGTGCATCGGCGCGGCGGGCGCGTCCGGGTTCATGATCAACGCCGTCGTCGTCCTGTGGAACCTCGCTCCGTCCGCTCGTGTCCTCGGGACGTACGCCGGGCTGCACACCGTGGGATGGGCGACCGGCGGGTTCCTCGGTCCCGCGATGATCGGCGCCGTCGTCGACGTCACGAGCTGGTCGTGGATGCTGCTCGACATCGCCGTCCTGACCGCGCTCGCGATCCTGGTCGTCGTCAAGGTCCAGTCCGCCCAGCGGCAGCGCGCCGACGGACGCGCGCTGTGATGCCCGAAGGAGATCCCGTGCCCCGCGTCCTCATCACCACCGACTACCTGTGCCCCGGCGACGACGTCGACGCGTACCTGCGCGCCGCCGGGATGGACACCGTCCACCTGCCGATGCGCGGAGCTCGGGACCCTGAGGAGCTCGCCGCGGCGCTCGAAGGGATCGACGCCGCCCTGATCGCGAACGAGCCGATGACCGCCGACGTCCTCGGCCGCGCCGACCGCCTCCGTGCGGTCGTACGGACGGGTGTCGGGTACGACTCGGTCGACGTCGAGGCGGCAGCCCGGCACGGGATCACGGTGAGCAACCTGCCGGGGATCAACGCGAACGCGGTTGCGGAGTACACGCTCGGCCTGCTGCTCGCGTCGGCCCGCCGCCTGGTCGCGAGCGCGGCCGGTGTCGCCGCCGGCGGCTGGCCCCGCGAGGACGGGCACGAGCTGCGCGGCGCGACGCTCGGGCTGGTCGGCTTCGGCGCGTCGGCGCGTGCGGTGACACCGCTGGCGCGGGCGTTCGGGATGGAGGTGCTCTGCACGACGCAGGTGCCGCCGGACGAGCGGGGTGACGTCGCCGGGGAGGTCAGCTTCGTCGGCCTCGAGGAGCTGCTCGCGCGCTCGGACTACGTGTCGATCCACACCGCGCTCAACGACCGCACGCGTGGCCTGATCGACGCCGACGCGTTCACGCGGATGAAGCCGAACGCGATCCTGATCAACACCGCACGCGGGCCGATCGTCGACGAGCAGGCACTGGTCGACGCCGTCCGTGACCGTCGGATCGCCGGCGCGGCGCTCGACGTCGTCGCCGCCGAGCCGCTGCCACCGGACAGCCCGCTGCGCGACGTCGACGGGATCGTCGTCTACTCCCACATGGCCGGCCAGACTGCCGAGGCGCGTGCCGCCGCCGGGATGCGCGGCGCGGAGGAGATCGTCGCGGCCCTCGCCGGACGACCGCGCTCGAGCGTGAACCAGCACCTGATCGACGCGGCGCCCCGTACGGCCGCCGCCGACGCCCTCACTGCAGGAGGACAGCCCTCATGAGCACCACCCACGACCGTCCCGCCGACTCCGTTCGCGTCTTCGCGCCGACGGGCATGCTCGGCGCCGGGTTCGCGGAGTCGACGGTCGAGCGCGCGCTCGCGCTCGGCGCCGACGTCATCTCCGTCGACGGCGGATCGACCGACTCCGGGCCGGCCTACCTGGGCGCGTCGAAGCCCAAGACCACCGCGGCCGCGGTCGCTCGCGACCTACGGAGCCTGCTGAAGGCGGCGGCGCGCGCCGACATCCCGCTGATCGTCGGATCCTGCGGGACGAGCGGGACGGACTCCGGGGTCGACTGGGTCGCCGGGCTCGCCGCCCAGGTGATGGCCGAGGAAGGGCTCGACCTTCGGGTCGCCCGGATCTACAGCGAGCAGAGCGCCGTCGACCTCAAGGAGCACCTGTCGGCCGGACGCATCCACCCGCTGCCGCCGCTCGGTCAGCTCACCGCCGAGACCCTGCAGAGCTGCACGCACATCGTGGGGGCGATGGGCCACGAGCCGATCGTCGAGGCGTTGCAGTCCGGCGCCCAGGTGGTCTTCGCCGGCCGGGCGACCGACACGGCGATCGCCGCCGCGTACCCACTGATCAAGGGGATGCCCGCCGGCCCGACCTGGCACATGGCCAAGATCGTCGAGTGCGGCGGGCAGTGCACGACCAACCCACGTGCCGGAGGCGTGCTCGCGACGGTCGACGCGCAGGGGTTCGAGATCGAGCCGCTCGACACCGACGCCGCCTGCACGCCCACCTCCGTCGCCGCGCACATGCTGTACGAGACGGTGAACCCGTTCCGGATGCGCGAGCCCGACGGTGAGCTCGACGTCAGCGACGCGACCTACGTCGCGCTGGACGATCGGCGGGTGCGCGTCGAGGGGTCGCGGTTCCACGTCGCCGAGCAGCACACCATCAAGCTCGAGGGTGCGCGGCTGTCGGGCTACGAGACGATCTCGTTCTCGGCGATCCGCGACCCGCTCGTGCTGGGCGACCTCGGTCGCTGGTCCGCCCTGATGCGCACGATCATCACCGAGCGGGTGGGCCAGACGCTCGGCCTGTCGACCGACGAGTACGCCTTCGACCTGCGGCTCTACGGGCACAACGCGGTGCTGGACGAGCTCGAGCCCGAGACCGGGCCGCCGCGCGAGGTCGCCGTGATGCTGCTGGTCAGCGCGGCCGACCAGGCCACCGCCACGGCGGTGGCGAAGGTCGCGAACCCGCTCATGCTGCACCTGCCCACGCCCGACATGGACTACCTGCCGAGCTTCGCGTTCGCTACGTCGCCGGCCGAGATCGAGCGCGGTGCGGCGTACGAGTTCGTGCTCAACCACGTGGTCGAGTCGCCGACACCGACGAGCCTGTTCCGGATCGAGATGGGGGAGACCCGATGAGCGAGACCACCGTTCCCGAGGCCGCCGCGGTGGAGACCGTCGCGCCGGACTCCGTCGCACCAGAGTCCGTCGCCCTGGGCGAGCTCGCCCTCGAGGTCCGCTCGAAGAACGCCGGCCCGTTCTGGGTCACGATGGAGCTCTTCATGCGCGACGCGGCGTCGTACCGGCTCGCGGCCGACGAGGCGTACGTGAGCGAGCAGGTGATCGCGCACCTCTACCGGGTGGATGCCGACGACGTGCAGATCTTCCGGATCCCGTCGCTGAACGTCGTCAAGATCTCGTTCCCGCGGCCGATCAGCCAGGGCTCGCTGCGCGATCGCGACATGCACGCCGGGCAGCACCACGTACCCCTGGCACTGGTGCGCGTGCCGCGACCGGAGGCGTGAGCCGGTACGACGACTGGGCGAGCGCGTCCTCGAGGACCTCGACGTCGCTCCGGGTCACAGCGGGACGGCCTCGGCCTCGATGCGGTCGCGAAACTCAGGACGCACCGCGCTGTCCGGGACCAGATCCACCCGCACGCCGACGAGGTCGCTGATCTTCTGCTCGAGCCGACCAAGGGCCATCAGGCTCATCGGCTTCGTCATCGTGAACAGCAGGTCGATATCGGAGTCGTCGCGATCAACGCCCGTGGCGACCGAACCGAAGACTCGTACGTGACGCCCACCGGCGTCGCGTACGAGCGCATTGATGGCGCGGCGCCGGTGCCGGAGGGCCTTTGCGCGCGCTCGTGCCGCGGAAGTGCAGGAGCCGGGAAACTTCTGGTTGGCTGCGTCCGATCTCATACGCGATCTCGGCCTGCGTCATCCCCGCAGCAGCGGCATCGCGGACTGCCCGCTCCAGATCGAAGCGAGCGCGCGCCCCTCGCTCGTCCGCACGACGACCGACGTGACGCACCCGTCCGGCCCGGGCACGACCCGGGGTGATCACGGGCGCGAGCGCACGTCGGTCGGGGTCATGGTCGAGAGACAGAGCCGACCCACGAGAGGACGCAGCCATGAGCAGCATCGAGATGGAGCGACGCACGACCCGCGATGTCGCCACGGCGACGATGAAGATCGAGGTCGTCGTCATCCCGGTCAGCGACGTCGACCGCGCCAAGGCGTTCTACTCGCGACTGGGGTGGCGCGAAGACATCGACAAGTCCATGAGCGACGACTTCCGCGTCGTGGAGTTCACGCCGCCGGGGTCGCCCACGTCGGTGATCTTCGGGACCGGGCTGACGTCCGCGGCGCCCGGCTCCGTCCGGGGCCTCCAGCTCGTCGTGTCCGACATCGAGGCCACGCGATCCGACCTGGTCGGCCGCGAGGTCGAGGTGAGCGGGATCTTCCACGACTCGGGGGGCGTGTTCCACCACGCGGGTACGGCCGAGCGCGTCGAGGGTCTCGCGCCCGAGCGTCGGTCGTACGGATCGTTCGTGTCGTTCGAGGACCCTGACGGCAACGAGTGGATCGTCCAGGAGGTGACGGCGCGCATCCCGGGGCGGATCCTGTGGACCTCGTTCGGCGACTCCGCCGCGCTGGCGGAGGCGTTGCGGAGGGCGGCCGCGGCCCACGGCGAGCACGAGGCCCGCACCGGACACGAGGACCCGGGGTGGCCCGACTGGTACGCCGAGTACATGGTGCGCGAGCAGGCGGGCCAGGAGCTCCCGACGTGACGACCGGCGACGTCGACCGCCTCGTCGCCGTGCAGGAGCTCCGCACGCTGAAGGCGCGGTACTGCCGCCTGCTCGGGGCCGGCGCCTGGCGCGAGCTGGACCCGCTGTTCGCACCGAACGGGCAGGTCCGCGTCTACGACGTGGACGGGCACCTGACGTACTTCGCCGACGCACCGGACGTGGGCCTGACGCTGAGCCGGCGGCTCGGCGGCGCCCAGGTCGTGGTGCACGCGTTCAGCGCCGAGCTCACGATCGTGTCGCCCACCCGCGCGGACGGGGTCTGGGCGATGGAGGACCACCTCATCTATCCGGCCACCGGCAGCGACCTCGGCCGCCGGGCGCACGGCTTCGGCCACTTCCACGAGACCTACGTGCGTCACGACGGCCGCTGGCTGATCCGCTCGCTCGAGCTGACCCGCATCCGGGTCGACCGGTCGTGACGCCGGACCACCCGGCGGACCCCGTACTGGACCCACCCACCGATCCATCGACCGTCCCACGACAAGGAGATCACCATGGGAACAGTCATCGTCGGTCAGGAGAACTCCACCGACATCGAGATCCACTACGAGGACCACGGCACCGGCCACCCGGTCGTCCTCGTGCACGGCTACCCGTTGAGCGGGGCCTCCTGGGAGCGCCAGGAACGCGCGCTGCTCGCCGAGGGCTTCCGCTGCATCACCTACGACCGGCGAGGCTTCGGGGCGTCGTCGCAGCCCACGACGGGCTACGACTACGACACGTTCGCCGCCGACCTGAAGGCGGTCCTGGACCACCTGGCGCTTGACGAGGACGCCACGCTCGTCGGATTCTCGATGGGGACGGGCGAGGTGACGCGGTACCTGGGGACGTACGGCTCGGAGGGGATCGACCGTGCCGTGCTGATCGGCGTCATCCCGCCGTACCTCCTGCAGACCGAGGACAACCCGAAGGGGGTGCCGGGGAGCGTGTTCGAGGAGATCAAGGAGGCGGTCGTCGCGGACCGCTACGCGTACTTCGACGACTTCTTCGCGAACTTCTTCAACACCGACGTCCTGGCGCCGGAGCGGATCAGCGACGCGGCGCTCCGCAACGCCTTCGGTGTGGCGGCGGGCTCGTCGGCGTACGCGTCGTACGCCTGCGTCGACTCGTGGCTCACCGACTTCCGGCCCGACCTGCCGAAGATCGACGTCCCGACGCTGGTCATCCACGGCACGGCGGACCGGATCCTTCCGTTCGAGGCGACGGCGGCCCGGCTGCGCGACGAGGAGCTGATCGTCGACCTGAGGGTGGTCGAGGTCGAGGAGGGCCCGCACAACGTCTGCTGGACCTTCCCCGAGGAGGTCAACTCGGCGCTGCTCGAGTTCCTCGCAGGACGAGCGTGACGTGAGCGGGCCGCACCCGGCGCCGCCGGAGACTCCGCTCTCCGCCGGGGTCGTGGTGCGTCGGCCGTTCCCGCCGGCGGTCGAGGACGATGCTCCTCGGCTGCTCGGCCGGCGACGCGAGCGCGAGGTCCTCGATCGTCTCGTCGCCAGCCTGCTCGCCGGCCAGAGCCGTGCGCTCGCGGTGCGGGGCGAAGCCGGGATCGGCAAGACCGCGATGCTGGACCACGTCGGCCGCGGCGCCGAGGTCGCGGGGTGCCAGGTGGTCCGGTCGACGGCCGTCGAGTCCGAGATGGAGCTCGCCTACGCGGGAGCGCAGCAGCTCTGCGCGCCGTTCCTCGACCGCCTCGACGAGCTCCCCGAGCCGCAGGCCGACGCCCTGGCGGTGGCGTTCGGCCGCAAGGAGGGAACCCCGCCGGACCGGTTCATCGTCGGGCTGGCCCTGCTCGGCCTGGCGTCGGTCGTCGCCTCCGGGCGGCCGCTGGTGTGGGTGGTCGACGACGCCCAGTGGCTCGATCGTGCGTCGGCCGAGGTGCTGGCCTTCGTGGCACGGCGGCTCGTGGCCGAGTCCGTCGGGCTGGTCTTCGCCGTGCGCGACGGCGTGGGGCACAGGTTCCTGACCGGCGTCGAGGAGCTGCGCCTCGCCGGGCTCGAGCCCGCGATCGCGGGCGAGCTGCTCGACGCGGTGGTCCCAGGCTCGCTCGATGCGGCCGTCCGCGACCGCATCGTGGCCGAGTCCGGCGGAAACCCTCTCGCGCTGCTCGAGCTGAACCGCGGTCGCCGCTCCGACCAGGTCGCCGACGGCCATCCCGTGCCCTCCGAACGGTCGGTGTCGCGCCGCGTCGAGCAGAGCTTCGCGCGCCAGATCGCCGATCTCCCGGCGGACACGCGTCTCCTGCTCCTTCTCGCGGCGTGCGAGCCCGCCGGTGACCCCGTCCGGATCTTCAAGGCCGCCGAACGCCTCGGGGTCGGGCCGGAGGCCGCCGCACCCGCGACGCAGGAGGGCCTGGTCAACCTGGCCGGACACGTTCTGTTCCGCCACCCGCTCGTACGCTCGGCCGCGTGGCACGCCGCGTCGGCGCAGGAGCGGCGGGCGGCGGACCGCGCGCTGGCGGAGGTGACCGACCGCGAGTCCGACCCCGACCGTCGGGCCTGGCACCTCGCCCGCGCCACGGCCGGCCTGGACGAGACCGTCGCGGCCGAGCTGGAGGCGTCGGCCGACCGTGCCCGGGGCCGCGGCGGGATCGCTGCCGGGGCGGCGTTCCGGGCACGTGCCGTCGAGCTCACCCCGGACCCGGCCGTCCGTTCCCGTCGGGCTCTCGCCGCGGCCGAGGAGACCTACCCGGTCGGCTCCGCGCAGGAGGCGCTTCGGCTCGTGGCGATCGCGGAGGCCGGCCCGCTCGGGGACCACGAGCGCGCCCGCGCCGACCTCGTGCGCGCCCACGTCTCGTACGCGACGGCGCGCGGGCGCGACGCGACCGCTCTCTACGTACGGGCTGCCCACGGCCTGGCCCCGCACGACCCGACCACGGCCCGCGAGACCTTCTTGTGGGCGTTCCTGGCGGCACTGTCGGCCGGGCGGCTCGCGCGCGGAGCTGACGTGCGTGACGTCGCGGCGGCCGTCCTGGCCGCCGAGGAGGTAGGGTCGCTGGGAGAGCCGGAGCGTGCGAGCGACCTGATCCTGCACGGCCTCGCCGTCCTGACCACCGACGGGTACGCCGCGGGAGCGCCGGCGCTGCGATCGGCGCTGGACGCGTTGGACGAGGAGACGGTCGAGGACGACGACGCGCTGAGGTGGCTGTGGGTCGGCTGCCTGGTCGCGCGGATCGTGGCCGACGACGCCGCCCTGGCTCGGTTCAGCGAGCGGCAGGTCCGTCTCGCGCGCCGCTCGGGCAGGGTGGCGCTGCTGCCCGTCGCGATGGCTGAGCAGGTGTCGTACGCGCTCCTGGTCGGTGACGTCGCGACGGCCTCCGCCATCGCGACGGATGCCGCGACCGTCGTCGAGGTGATCGGCTCACCGGCCAGCCTCGACCGCTCGGGATGGCTGGCGGCCTACCGCGGTGACCTCGCGGCGACCGATGCGCTGCGGGCGAGCAGGAGCGCCGGCGTGCTCGACCGCGGAGAGGGACAATGGTTCGTCGCGACCGGCTGGATGAGCGCGTTGGTCCGCAACGCCCTCGGCCGCTACGACGAGGCGTTCGAGGCGACCGAGGAGATCGCCGAGCACCCGTACGACCTGGGCCTCGCGCTGTGGTGCGTGGCCGAACGGGCGGAGGCGGCGGTGCGCAGCGCGCGGCACGACCGCGCACGCGAGGCGGTCGATCGGCTCGTCGAGATCGCGGACGGCTGCGGGACGGCCTGGGCCCGGGGCGTCGCGGCGCGCTGTCGCGCGATGCTGTGCGAGGGCGCCGAGGCCGAGACGCTGTACGAGGAGAGCCTGGAGCTGCTCGGGCAGACGTCCGTTCGCACGGCGCTGGCGCGCACGCACCTCGTCTACGGCGAGTGGCTGCGACGGGAGAACCGACGGGTCGACGCGCGCCACCAGCTGCGGCTCGCCCACACCATGTTCACCGAGATGGGAGCCGACGCCTTCGCCGAGCGAGCGCGCCGCGAGCTGGCGGCGACGGGTGAGACCGCGCGCCGTCGGACGCCGGACACGCTGGACGACCTGACCGCCCAGGAGCACCAGATCGCGCGCCTGGCCGCGGCAGGCAGCACGAACACCGAGATCGGTGCGCAGCTCTTCCTGAGCCCGCGCACGGTCGAGTGGCACCTGCACAAGGTCTTCGCGAAGCTCGGTCTGTCGTCGCGTCGCCAGCTGCGCTCGGCTCTCGAGCGCGCCGGCGGGGGAGGGTAGGGACCCGTCGCCGCCGGGCGCACCAGGTCTGCGGCCCGGGCACGGGGGCGTCGCGACCCGGGGGTGAGCACGGGCGCGAGGTGAGCGCGCGAGCGACGACGGTGGAGGCTCCATCACCGAAGGAGCCCATCATGCAGACACAGAAGACAGCACCACCGTCGCGGCGCCCGGTGGCGCTGCGGGTCGGGATCGTGCTGCTCGCACTCCTCGGCGTCGTCGCCGGGTTCTCACCGGACACCGTCGTCCCCGACGCAGCCGCGAACCCGTCGAAGGGCCATGCGCAGCACAGCCACCGCGCCCCGGTGGTCGAGGTCGACGGCGGTCTGCTGCGCGGCACCGTCACCGGGGACGTGCAGGAGTTCCGCGGGGTCCCGTACGCGGCGCCGCCGCTGGGGTCGCTGCGCTGGCGCCCGCCGCAGCGCGTACGCCCGTGGCGGGGGATCCGCGACGCGAGCGCGTTCGGACCGGTCTGCCCGCAGGCGCCTCCGAGCCCGAACGGCAGCAGCGAGGACTGCCTCGCGCTGAACGTGACGGCGCCGACCCGTGCGCCGCACGGTCGTCGGGCGCTGCCGGTGCTGGTCTGGATCCACGGGGGAGGCTACGCGATCGGGGAGGGAGCGGACTACGACGCGACCCAGCTCGCCGCCGAGGGCACCGTGGTCGTCACCATCAACTACCGGCTCGGTCCGCTCGGCTTCCTGGCCCACCCCGCGCTGGCACGCCACCGCGGCGGCGCGTCGGGCAACTACGGGCTGATGGACCAGCAGGCGGCGCTGCGGTGGGTGCAGCGCAACATCGGCCGGTTCGGAGGCGACCCGCGCAACGTGACGATCGCCGGCCAGTCCGCGGGCGGCCTGTCGGTGCTCAACCAGCTGGTGTCGCCGGGCGCGCGCGGGCTGTTCCAGCGTGCGGTCGTCCAGAGCGGGGCGTTCGCGCCGAAGCAGGAGTCGCTCAGGCAGGGCGAGGCCGACGGGCGCACCTTCGCGGAGGCGGCCGGCTGCCCCGAGCAGACGGCCGAGTGCCTGCGCGCCCTCCCCGCGTCGACGCTCGTGGCCAACGAGCCGCTGTCGTACACCCCTGGGATCGTCGACGGCGCCGTGATCCGGGAGTCCGTGGGGTCAGCGATCGCAGCCGGTCGGTTCCACCGCGTCCCGCTGGTCAACGGGTCGAACCACGAGGAGGAGCGGATCTTCACCAACCTGGGGCTCAGCGTCAGCAACGGCGCGACCGTTGCGCTGCCGGGTCCGATCACCGTGGACTCGTACGAGGACGTCATCTCCACGACCCTCGGTGTCTCGGCGCCGAAGGCGGCGGCTGCCGCAGCCGAGTATCCCGTGGAGTCGTACGGGTCGGCGGCGCTGGCGTTCAGCGCGCTGTCGTCGGATGCGAACTTCTCGTGCCCCGCCCTCGTGCTCGACCGGGCTGCGGCGAAGTACGTCCCGACGTACGGCTACGAGTTCAACGACGACACCGCGCCCGAGCGCTTCGTGCCGGACGCGCTCGGCCCGCCGTACGTCGCGACCCACCAGACCGAGCTCCAGTACCTCTTCGGCCTCCCGAACGCGGCTCCCGCGACGCTCACGCCGAGCCAGGAGGCGCTCGCCCGGACGATGAGGAGTGCGTGGGCACAGTTCGCCGCCACCGGATCGCCGTCGACCCGGCAGGGCACGTGGCCGCGCTTCGACGACCGGCGTGAACGGATCCTCTCGCTCACGTCGACCGGTCCCGTCGTCGACGGCACGTTCGCCGAGCGCCACCACTGCGCGTTCTGGAAGGCGTTCGGCTGAGCCGGCGCACACAGGCCCGTACGGGAGGCGTCGTCGCGGGGGTGCGGCGCCTCCCGTACGTCACGCGCGCCGGACGTGCCGGAGCGTACGGTGCAGCGCACGAAGGCGCCGGACCGCCGCACCGCCGGTACTGTGTCGCCATGCCGGGACCCGGGTCTGGTCCGACGCTGCTGGGGCGACGCCGTGAGAGCGAGACGCTCGACCGGCTCCTGTCGAGCGTGCGCGGCGGGCGCAGCGGTGTGCTGGTGGTGCGGGGCGAGGCGGGCGTGGGCAAGACCGCGATGCTCGACGACCTGTGCGACCGCGCAGAGGGGTTCCGGGTGGTCCGGGCCAACGGGATCGAGTCGGAGGTCGAGCTCGCCCACGCCGGGCTGCACCTCCTGTGCGCGCCGTTCCTCGATGGCCTGGGCGCGCTGCCGGCGCCGCAGGCGGCGGCGCTGGGCGTCGCCTTCGGCCTGCACGGGGGCGCGCCGCCGGACCGCTTCCTGATCGGCCTCGCGGTCCTGACGCTGCTCTCGGAGGCGGCAGAGTCGCAGCCGCTGGTCTGCGTGGTCGACGACGCCCAGTGGCTGGACCAGGCCTCCCGCCAGGTCCTGGCGTTCGTCGCTCGACGGCTCGGTGCCGATCGGGTGCTGATCGTGTTCGCGGTGCGCGACCCGGTCGTCGACGGCGACGACCTGTCGGGTCTGCCCGAGCTGACCCTGCACGGGCTCGACGACGACGACGCGCGCCGTCTGCTGCGGCAGGTGACGCCCGGCCCGCTCGACGCGGCCGTGCTCGACCGGGTCGTCTCCGAAGCGCGCGGGAACCCGCTCGCCCTGCTGGAGCTGCCCCGCGGTCCGGGCTCGGGCGACGTCGTCGGCGGCTTGGCGACCACGCAGTCGGCTCCTGCTCCGGGGCAGGTGGAGAAGGCGTACCGCGTGCGGCTCGAGGGCCTCCCCGACGAGGTACGCACGCTGCTGCTCCTCGCGGCCGCCGAGCCGAGCGGCGACCCCGTGCTCCTCTGGAGAGCAACCGACCTCCTGGGGATCGGGCTCTCGGCCGCCGACAGCGTCGAGACCGACGGGCTCCTGCGGATCGACAGCCGGGTCAGCTTCCGACACCCGCTCGTCCGCTCGGCGATCTACGACCACGCGTCGCCCGATGATCGCCGGGCCGTGCACCGCGCGCTGGCCGAGGCCACCGACGCGCAGACCGATCCCGACCGACGGGCGTGGCATCGCGCGATGGCGGCGGACGGTCCGGACGCGGCGGTCGCGGACCTGCTCGAACGGTCCTCGGACCGGGCCCGGGCCCGCGGCGGCCTCGGGGCCGCCGCACGCTTCCTCGAACGTGCGGCGGCCCTCAGCGAGGACCCCGTGCAGCGAGCCGAGCGCGCGCTGGTGGCCGCGGAGGTGAGCCTGCAGGCCGGGGCGTTCGACGCTGCCCTGCGGCTGCTCGCGACCGCGGAGGCCGCACCGCTGAGCGAGCTGCAGCGTGCGCGCGCGGAGCTGGTCCGGGCCGACACGGCGTACTCCCGCAGCCGCGACGGCGACGCTCCGGCCCTCCTGCTCGACGCGGCGACCCTGCTCGAGCCGCTCGACCCTCGGCTCGCGCAGCGCACCTGCCTCGACGCCTGGAGCGCGGCGCTGTTCGCCGGACCGCTCGCCGGTCGCATCGGTCTGCGGGAGGTCTCCACCCACGCGGCGAGCTGGGACGGCGAGAGCGGCGCCGGCACGGTCACCGACACGCCGCCCACGCTCCTGCTCGCCGGGTTCGCCCAGGCGATCACGCGCGGACGCGCCGTGGCCGTGCCGGTCCTCCGCAGAGCCGCGCAGGGGTTCGACGGCGACGCCGTGACGCTCGAGGACGTGCTGCGGTGGGGGTGGCTCGCGACCGCCGCGGCCGTGATGGCGTGGGACTACGACACCTGCCGGTCGGTGACGTCGCGCGAGGTGACGGCCGCGCGGGAGGCCGGTGCACTGACCGTTCTCCCGGTGGGCGCCAACGTGCTCGCGCAGGCGGAGGCGCTCGGTGGCGACTTCACCCGCGCGGCCTCGCTCGTCGCGGAGGCCGAGGCCGTCACGGAGGCGACCGGGACGAGGGTGGCCCCGTACGGCGCGCTGGTTCTCGCCGGCATGCGGGGGCGGGAGAGCGAGGCGGTGACCTTGATCGGCCGCACGATCGACGACGCGACCGCCGGGCGCCAGGGGATCGCGATCCAGTACGCGCGCTGGTCTGCGGCGATGCTCTACAACGGCCGCGGTGAGCACGACCGCGCGCTCCCGTACGCACAGGCCGCTGCGGACGACACCCCCGAGCTGTTCGTGTCGAGCTGGGCGACGAGCGAGCTGGTCGAGTCCGCGGTGCGGAGCTCCCGGCACGATCTTGCGCGCGAGGCCTACGAGCGTCTCGCCGAGGCGACCGACGCCGCCGGAGGCGACTGGGCGCTCGGGATCCAGGCGCGGGCCCGCGCTCTGCTCACCGGCGGCGCCGACGCGGAGCCGGCCTACCGGGAGGCCGCAGAACGGCTGGCCCGCACCTCGCTCCGCCCCGAGCTGGCCCGCGCACACCTGCTGTACGGCGAGTGGCTCCGCAGCGCCGGCCGCCGAGACGATGCACGGGTCGAGCTCCGCCGAGCTCTCGAGCTGTTCACGGACATCCGGATGGAGGCCTTCGAGGAGCGTGCCCGGCAGGAGCTGGCATCCGCCGGGGAACGTACCGTGGCGCGGTCCTCCGAGGGCCGCGAGGAGCTCTCGGCCCAGGAGGCCCAGATCGCGAAGCTCGCAGCATCAGGCCACAGCAACCCCGAGATCGGGGCCCAGCTGTTCGTGAGCCCGCGGACGGTGGAGTGGCACCTGCACAAGGTGTTCCGCAAGCTCGGGGTCACCTCGCGCAAGGAGCTCGCCTCGGCGTACTCCGAGGCCTGAGCGGTCACCGCAGCGTCTCGTCGTCCGGGCCGACGACGACGACACGTCCGGGCACCCGCCGGGCCAGCCGCGCCTCGACCGACAGGCCCGTGGGCCGGAACCACGCCCGTCGGCTGCGCCCGATGACGACGACCTCGGCCCCGTTGCCTTCCCAGGCGAGAGCTGCCACCGGGCCCATCGCGAGGGTGGTCGTGGTGACCTGGACCGAGGGCGCCCGGGCCCGGACGTGGGCCGCTACGCGTGCGACGAACTGCTCGGCCTCGTCCCGCGCGGCCGGATCCCACCACGAGATCGTGCCGAACGGATCGGTGGAGGTCGTCTGTCGGAACGCGTGCACCAGGCGCAGCGGATGGCGACCGGCCCACGCACGGACTCCTGCCCACGCGACGACTCGAGCATCCCGCGGCCCGCCGTCGATGCCGACGACGACGGGGCGTACGGGCGTGCGCGCGTGGTGCGGCGCGGGCGTCGGTGATGGTGTGGACACCAACCCACGGTCACGCCCGTGCGGCGCGATCGGACCCGTGCGCGACACGGGCACCGTCCCCGGTCGGGGCCCGGGCTTCCCGTGCGGTCCGGTCACAGACCTCCGGCGACCCGCAGGGTCGTCCCGGTGATGTACGACGCCTCGTCCGTGAGCAGCCACGCGATCGCGGACGCGATGTCGTCCGGGACGCCGACGCGGCCCATCGGGATCCGCCCGGCGAGACGCTCGAGCCGGTCGGGGTCGCCGGCGTCGGCGTGGATCCGGGTCTCGACCATCCCGGGCGCAACTCCGACGACGCGGATCCCGAGTGCTGCCGTCTCCTTCGCGAGCCCGTACGTGAGCGCGTCGATCCCGGCCTTGGCCGCGGCGTAGTGGACGTACTCGCCCGGCGACCCGGTCGCTGCCGCGACGGAGGAGACGTTGACGATCGTGCCCGGGGTCCCGGCTTCCTCGAACGCGATCACGGCGCGTCGTGCACACAGGACGGCGGCGGTGAGGTTCAGGTCCACGACCGCCCGGACGGTGGCGGTCGGCGTGGTCGCCAGCGTGCCGAGGTGAAGCGTCGCACCGGCGTTGTTCACGAGGCCGGTGACCTCACCCAGCTCGGCGGCAGCCTCGTACAGCGCCTCGACTCCGCGGTCGGTGGTGATGTCGGAACGGACGAGTCGGACCGGGGTCTGCTCGGTGAGCTCGTCGCTCAGGTCGCGGGCCGCTCCGTCGTCGTGGGCGTAGCCGAGCACCAGGGTGTGCCCCTCGGTCGCCAGGCGACGGGCGACCGACGCGCCGATCCCTCGGGTGCCGCCCGTGACGATCGTGATCGGGTCCATCTCGAGGACTGTACTGCTCACTCCGCCCTGTGCACCGGGAGCCGGACCACCATCGTCGTCCCGTCCGCCGACGTGCGGAGGTCGATCGTCCCGCCGTGTCGTTCGACGACGATCCGTCGTGCGATGTCGAGGCCGAGTCCGGTCCCGTCGCCGATCTCCTTCGTGGTGAAGAACGGTTCGAACGCCCGAGCCGCGACGTCGTCGGGCATGCCCGGCCCGGTGTCGCCGATCTCGACGACCACGTGGTCCTGCTCGCCGTACGCCGCGATCGTCAGCGTCCCCGCGTCGTCCATCGCGTCGAGCGCGTTGCTGATCACGTTGGTCCAGACCTGGTTGAGCTCGCCCGGGTGCGCGTCGATCGCGGGTGGGTCGTCGTAGCGGCGCACGACGTCGATCGGACCGTGCAGTCGGTGGCCGAGCATCGTCAAGGTGTTCTCGAGCCCGTCCCGGACGTCGATCTCCTGCCGGGAGGCGCGGTCCATCTGCGAGTACGAACGGACCGAGGCGACGAGCTCGGAGACTCGCCGCGTCGACTCCTTCGTCCGCTCCAGGAGGGTGGAGGCATCGAGCGTCGCCGCGACCCAGCCGAGACCGAGCTCGAGCGCGGGCCCGGGGAGCGCGGCGGAGACCCGGCCGGCCCAGACGACGTCGGCGCCGGCGGCGGCGAAGGTCGCGGCCAGTCTCCGCGGTCGGCTCACGGCATGCCGGACGAGCCAGTCGGCGAGCTCGTCCTCACGGTCGGCGAGGGTCAGAGCGTCCGGAGGCCGAGGAGCAGCCCGGAGCTCGCTCCGCAGGTCGTCGAGCGCGAGGAACTGCGTGGGCGTCAGGTCGTGCCGAGCGAGACCGATCAGGCATCCGAGGAGGGCGTCGCAGGCCTCGCCGAGACCGTCGACCGCTCGGGTCGCGGCAGCGGCCGGATTGTTGAGCTCGTGGGCGAGTCCCGCCGCGAGCGTGCCGAGCGTGATGAGCGAGGCGCGCTGCCGGACGGTGGACTCGACCGACCGGGCGGTGTGGTAGAGCCCGTTGACCAGGTGCCCGCCGAACGGGAACCAGGCGTCGAGCAGCGCGCGCAGGTCGGTCGCGTCCAGGCGCAGCATCCGGCCGTTGCTCGTCGCGCGCGCGGTCGCGAGGTAGAAGCCCTCGTCGTCCCACGCCTGGAACCCTCCGGCCCACCGCCCGGGAACGTCCATCCTCGCGACGATCACGTCCTCGCGGCCGACCCTGCGCGACAGCGCGACCACCCCCTCGAGCAGCACCCACCAGCTGTCGGCGTGCTCGCCCTCGATCCACAGGACCTCGTCCCGCGCGAAGGCCACGACGTCCGCGCGCGACGCGAGCTCCGAGCGCTGCTCCTCGGTGAGACCGGCGAGCAGCTCGATCGTGCCCAGCTCGTCGGCAAGCATCACAACGACCCGAGGTAGCGGTGCACGAGCGAGATCGACATCGCTCCGTCGCCGACGGCCGAGGCGACCCGTTTCATCGAGTCCAGCCGCACGTCGCCGGCGGCGAACACGCCGGGCACGGTGGTCTCGAGCAGGCCGGGCGGTCGCTCGAGCGGCCAGGTCGGCGAGGTCGCGCGCGCCGTCAGGTCCGGACCGGTGAGGACGAAGCCGTGGTCGTCGCGAGCGACGTCACCACCGAGCCAGTCCGTCCGAGGTGAGGCTCCGATGAAGACGAAGAGCCAGTGCGCGACCACCTCGTCGGACTCGCCGCTCGACCGCGTCCGCACGCACAGGCGCTCGAGGTGCCCGTCACCGTCGGCCGAGGCGATCTCGCTGTCGGTCCGCACGGTGATGTTCGGAGTGCTGGTGATGCGCTCGACCAGGTAGCTCGACATCGTGTCGGCCAGGTCGGTGCCCCGGACCACCATCACGACCTCCTTCGCGTAACGCGCGAGGTTGAGCACGGCCTGCCCCGCGGAGTTCGCCCCACCCACGACGTACACCACGTCGTCACGGACCTGCGCGGCATCGCTGGCGGTCGCTCCGTAGTAGACCCCGCGCCCCTGGAGCCGCTCGATCCCGTCGGCCTCGAGCCGTCGGTACGCGACGCCGCTGGCCACGACCACCGAGCGGGCCTCGACCACCCCGTCGCCCTCGAGCAGGACCGCACGGACGGGGCCCCGCCGCTCCAGACCGACCACGTCGCGGGCGAGCACGAGCTCGGCGCCGAACCGCATGACCTGCGCGAGGGCCCGCTGCGCCAGATCGGCGCCGCTGAGTCCGCGGGGGAACCCCAGGTAGTTCTCGATCGCGGCGCTCTGGCCTGCCTGCCCGCCCGGCGCCTGCCGCTCGACGATCACGGTGCTCAGCCCTTCCGACGCGGCGTAGACGCCCGCGGCCAGCCCGGCGGGCCCACCACCGACGATGCACACGTCGTAGAGCGGCTGGCTGGCGTCGGTGTGCAGGTCGAGCGCGGTCGCGAGGTCGCGCACGCTCGGCGAGCGCAGCGGCGGAGCGTCCGGCGGGAGCACCAGCGGCAGGTCGGCATCGTCCCCGCCGGCCGCCTCGTGCAGCCGGCGCCCCTCCGCGTCGCGCTCGACGTCCAGCCACAGGTACGGGACGTGGTTGCGGGCGAGGAACGTCTTCAGCTCGTACGTCCGGTCGGACCACCGGTCGCCGACGACCCTGATCTGCGTGGTGACGTCGGGGTGGGCCGACCGCCAGTCGCCGAGCAGGTCCTCGACGACGGGGAAGAGCCGCTCCTGCGGCGGGTCCCACGGTTTGAGCAGGTAGTAGTCGAGGCCGATCTCGTTGATCGCCGCGATCGCGACGTCGGTGTCGGCGTACGCGGTGAGCAGCAGGAGCTTCGCGTCGGGAGCGTGCTCGCGGGAGCGGGCCAGCAGCTCGGTCCCGCTGATCGACGGCATCCGCTGATCGGTGACGATCAGCGCGACCGGGTCGCCGCGCAGCGCCAGCGACGCGAGCAGGTCCAGCGCCTCGGCGCCGGACGTCGCCCCGAGGACGCGGAACTCCTCGCCGTACTGGTCCTTGAGGTCCCGGACGAGCGCGTCGGCGACCTGGGGGTCGTCGTCGACGGTGAGGATCGTCGGTCTCGGCATAGGCGTCCATCTGCGTGGGCGTGCGGGTGCAGCCGGCCCGGCCGGTGCGGTTGCACCTCACGATAGGGCCTGCGCGCGCCGACAGGGCCGGCTTTGACCGTGCGCCGGCACCACGGTCTACATCGCGGCGGCGCCGGTCCTGATCGCGTCGCGGATGCGCGGGTAGGTCCCGCAGCGGCAGATGTTGCGGAGGGTGTCGAGGTCGTCGTCGGTGATCTCGCGGCCCTCGGCCTCGACCCGCCGGACGAGGTCGACCGCCGCCATGATCTGACCGGGCTGGCAGTATCCGCACTGCGCGACGTCGTGCTCCAGCCACGCCTCCTGCATCGGGTGCAGGTCGCGACCGACGGTGGCGGGCAGCCCTTCGATGGTGGTGATCTCGTCGTCCGGCCCCACCTCGGAGACCGGGACCGCGCACGGGTTGAAAGCGCGGCCGTTGATGTGGCTGGTGCAGGCCTTGCACACGTTGATGCCGCAGCCGTACTTGGGGCCGGTGATCCCGAGCACGTCGCGCAGCACCCAGAGCAGCCGGACGTCGTCGGGGAGGTCGACGGTGATCCGGTCTCCGTTGACGACGAAGGTGTGGTTCGGCACGCGTTCTTCTCCTGTGCTCGGCGGGTGGCTCAGCGGACGTGGTCCAGGCCGTCGGTCGGTGACTGCGGTACGGGCGGTACGGGGGGCTTCGGCTCGAACGACAGCGTGCCGTGGTTGATCGGGAAGCGGGTCGGCATCGACCCGGTCGCCCGGGCGTACGCGCAGGCCACGGCCGCCATCGCGCCGGCGACCCCGAGCTCTCCGGCGCCCCCGGGCTCGCCGGTCGTCGGCGGCATCACCACCACCCGGAAGTCCGGAGGCGTGTTCCACTGCCGGGTGTAGAAGTCGTTGTCCCAGCTCGCCTCGAGGAACGCGCCGTCGCGCAGGTGCAGCCCGGCCGTCAGGGCGTGCGCGATGCCGTCCATCACGCAGCCCATCATCTGGGCTTCCAGACCCTTCGGGTTCACGGCGAGGCCGACGTCGACCGCGACGACGGCCTTCGTCACGCGCGGCCCGGTCACGGCGTCTCGGATCTGGCGTCCCACGGTCTGCGGCCGGCAGTCGATCTCGACGAGGACGGCGCTGACGGCGCGGTACTCGTCGTGGAACGCGATTCCCTGGGCGACGCCGTCGGGCAGCGACCGGCCCCACTCTCCGACCCGGGCCGCCTCGTCCAGCACCGCTCGCGCGCGGTCCGTCCGCAGCATCCGCCGCCGGAACCGGTACGGGTCCTCCCGCATCCGCGCGGCCAGACGGTCGACGACGAGCTCGCGGGAGCACGTGACGTCGGGGGAGTAGACGTTGCGCATGCTGCCGGTGTTGAAGCCGCGGTCGGTCTCGTTGAGGATCCGGCTGCTGGCGCCGAACTCGTACGGCATCGTCTGGGAGAGCTGGAAGAACACCTGGGAGAACGCCTGGTCGGCGATCGGCAGGTGCGCCGCCGTCGCCGTGACGAGCTCGCCGAAGCCGTGCCCGAGGTCGGTGGCCACGCTGGTGTGCGCCTGCTTGAACCCGAGCACGTGGCCGCCGAGGTACCAGGTGCGCACCCGCGACGTCGCCATCGGGTGCGTGCGGCCCTGGCGGGGCTCGTCGGCGCGGTGCCACATGAGCTTCACCGGCTTGCCGATCGCTCGGGAGATCTCGGCCGCCTCCAGCGCGGCATCGAAGAAGAGCTTGCGCCCGAACGAACCACCGCCCTCGGTCACGTGGACGGTGACGTCGCGGACCGGCAGCCGCAGCTTGGCCGCGATCGTCTGCTGGGCCACGATCGGGGACTTCAGCGAGGACCAGATCTCGGCCCGGTCCGACCGGACGTCCGCGACGGCGCAGTTGGTCTCGAGCGCGCTGTTGCTGCGGAACGCGAAGGTGAACCGCTCGTCGATCGTCGGTGCGAGCGGCGGCAGCCCGAGCGAGGGTTCGGCCCAGCGCAGCTCGCGGAGAACGTCGTCGTCGGACTTCCCCTCCGCCGTCCCGTCCCGCCACGCGACCTCGAGCACCTGGATCGCGTCGATGCACTGGCCGAACGTCTCCGCCCGTACGGCGATCCCGGTCGAGATCGTCACCACGTCGGTGACTCCGGGCATGGAGCGGACCTGGGCGAGGTTCGCGGCCGACCGTGGCGTCCCGTTCAGGGTGGGGGCGCGGCAGACCATCGTGGGCTTCGCGTCCGGGACGTCCAGATCCATCGCGAAGGTCTTGCGTCCGGTCACCGCAGCGAGGGCGTCGACGCGGGTGCGTGCGGTGCCGATCACGGCGAACTGCGACCTCGGCTTGAGGGAGACCGACACACGGTGGACGTGGGTGCTGGCCGCCTTCTCCGCGAGCGAACCGATGTCGAGGGCGGTGCCGTCGGGGGCGGTGACCGTACCGTCGGCGAGGGTCAGGTCCCCGGTCGGTACGCCGAGCTGAGCGGCGGCCGCGAGCAGGAGCTGCTTGCGGGCCACCGCCGCCGCCACCCGGATCGGCTCGTACGTCGCGATCGTCGTGTTCGAGCCGCCCGTGAGCTGGTTGAAGACGAGCTCGGGACGGGCGTCGGCGAGCGAGACCTTCACCCGCTCGAGACCGACGTCGAGCTCCTCGGCGATCAGCATCGCGGTCGACGTCGTGATGCCCTGCCCGACCTCGGCCCTGGGCAGGGCGAACGAGACGGTTCCGTCGGTGTTGACCATCACCGTGACGAGGTGCGACGTCGGCAGCGCGGCGACGGTCATCAGGTCGTTGAGGTCCACGATGTCCGTCGGCTGGGGGGTGACCGCGGCCTGGGCGCGGCCCGGTGCGTCGATCTGCGCCGCCGCGGCCAGGGTCGGCGCCGCGAGCACGTACCCGAGGAACCGCCGTCGTCCGATCCCGTCCGGGCGGGGCTGCTCCGTTCCGTGGTGGTTCGTCATCCCTGGGGGCCTCAGAACGTGCGGTTGGTGTCGGGGATGGAGATGTGCGTGCCCTGCCCCTTGGTCAGGTAGAACATCAGGTAGTTGCGTGCCGCCTCGTCGATCGCCCAGGCGAGGCTCGGCACCAGCGGCAGCCGGATCGCCCCTTCACGCAGCCGGATGAACGCCGGCCAGACCGCGCGGATGGCCGACTCCCAGAACGGCTCGCGCGGGATGCCGTCCCAGTCGGCGATCTTGTCTCCGACGAGGAACCGCGCGAGCGCGTTCACCGCGGGTCGGCTGAGGCTTCCGGGGCTGGTCTGCTCGGCGAGCTGCCCGAGCAGGATGTCGGTGAGGATGACGCCTTCGGAGGTGGGCCCGAGCACCGGGTCGAAGATCTGCTTGGACTGGAGGTTCGCGGCGTCCCAGCTGCCGGGGATGTACTCGTCGGGAACACCCAGCATGTGGGCGGTGACCTGCCAGCTGTGCAGGTAGCCCTCGGACTCCTCGGTCGTCATGCGGACGTCCCACTCGAGCAGCTTCTGCATCGTCCACGTCGGCAGGCTGTGCCAGGTCACGAGCACGTCGGCGATGCTGATCGGGATCTTCTGGCCGCCGCTCGTCTCGGTCCAGTGCGGGGACTGGGGCAGCAGGTGGCGCACGGACGCGTGCACCATCCGGGTCTTGACGGCCTGGACGATGCAGTCGCCGTCCGGCTGGTAGGCGTTCAGATCACCGACGGAGAATCCGAGGATGCTGGTCTTCGCGACCCGGTCCTCCATGTCGGCGCCGCCCTTGGAGTAGTAGACCGCGCGTGCCTCTCGCGGGATGGCGGTGCTGAGCATCCCACCGCCGGGGCCGTTGCAGAGGTTGAGGAGGATCCCGCGGGACTTGTTGAAGTCGGCTGCGGCTCGGAGCTTGCCGTGGTCCACCCAGTCGGGGAGAGCGCGCGCGCGGTTCATCCAGTTCTTCACGTCGGCGGGCAGGCCGTCGGGGACGGGCTGGTCGTTGCGCGTCCAGGTCTCGAGGTGCTGGTTGACCAGCGGCACGTCGCCGCGGTCGATCACGGCGGCCATGAGGGAGTCGACCTCGTCGTCCCAGAGCCACTGCGGGTCGATGCCCGTGCCGCTGCCGCCGGCGACCGACATCGCCGCGGTCCAGCTCCACTGCGGCCGCGCCATCACCGGTGGCATGGCGCCGAGGCCGCCGAGTGCGCCGGCGGCCCCGAGGGCGCCTCCGGCGATCAGGATCTTGCGCCTGCTGAGTTCGGGCATGACGGGCTCCTTGTCCAGGTCGCGGTCGAGATACAGAGATACAAAATGAGGCACCGTGTATCTCGTGTGACCTAGGACACCACAATCCGCGCGGTTGCGCCAGTCCCTCCTCCGGACGGGTACGGCGCGTGACAATCCGGAGTTCGCCGTCCGAGCGCGCCCGTCCCGGTACGGTCGTGGCATGGCGACGCCGGGCACCGACACGGACTCGCTGCTGGCGCGCGCGTTCGCGGAGGACGCGAGCCTGGCCGAGGAGGACGCCATCACCACACGGGTGCTCGAAGCAGCGTCCGAGCAGTTCAGCCGGGTGGGAGTCCAGCGGACCACCATGGCCGACGTGGCACGGCGTGCAGGGGTCTCGCGGATCACGGTCTACCGACGCTTCGCCACGAAGGACGTCCTCGTCGAGCAGGTCGTGCGCCGCGAGGTACGGGCGTACTTCGCGCAGTTCCTCGTGGATATCGGTGCTGCCCGCACGGTCGCCGAGCGGGTCGAGGTCGGCTTCGCCAGCGCGCTGCGGGCGATCCGGCACAACCCGGTCATCGGAGCCCTGCTCGCCGCCGAGCCCGACCCGGTCGTGCACTCGATGATGGTCGACGCAGGTCGCACGTTGGCCACCGTCAGCCGCTTCGTCGCGGGCCAGCTCCGCCGCGAGCAGGTGGCCGGCAACGTGAGCGACGACGTCGACGTCGACCTGGTCGGCGAGCTGATGGTGCGGATCTCGACGTCGTTCCTCGTGACGCCGAGCGAGGTGATCGACATCGACGACGTCGAGCAGCTCCGGGCGGTCGCCCGGACCGTCCTCGTGCCCATGCTCGAGCCGCCTGCACCGCGGATCTGACGTACGGCGCCCGTCCCACCGCTCGACCAGGTGCCGGTCCGCTCCTGCGGACCTATTCTCGTGCCATGCCGCTGACTCCGGGATTCCGCCGCCGCGCGCGTGAGTCCGAGCACGACCTGCCGCCCGGCCAGTACGAGACCCGCGACTTCCCGGTCCTGTCCGCCGGTCCGACGCCGCGGGTCACGACCGATCGCTGGAGCCTCGACCTGACTGCCGAGAGCGGCGAGCAGCGCAGCTGGACGTGGCAGGACCTGATGGCGCTCCCGCAGAGCACCCCGACCGTCGACCTGCACTGCGTGACCCGGTGGTCGAAGTTCGGCACCCACTGGACCGGCGTCGACGTCGACGTGCTGCTCGACGGGGTCGAGACCTCGGCCTCGTACGTGACCGTCGGGTCGTACGGCGGCTACACCACGAACCTGCCGCTCGCTGACCTGCGCGGCGGACGCGCCTGGATCGTCCACACGTACGAGGGGGAGCCGCTGCATCCCGAGCACGGCGGGCCGGCGCGGCTCCTCGTACCGCACCTGTACCTGTGGAAGTCGGCGAAGTGGGTCCGCAGCATCACGCTGATGGCGCACGACCGACCCGGATTCTGGGAGACGCTCGGCTACCACGACTACGGCGACCCGTGGCGCGAGCAGCGGTACCGGGGCGACTGACGTGGCGACCTGGCGCCGCGCGACCTGCGTGAGCCGCACGGCCGAGACCGCGAGCGCGGTGACGCTCGAGCTCGACGTCGAGGGTTGGCCCGGGAATCTCGCCGGCCAGCACGTCGATCTGCGGCTCACCGCCGACGACGGCTACACCGCGACACGCAGCTACTCGCTGTCGAGCCCTGCCGCGGCGCCGAGCACGCAGGGCGGACGCCGCCGGGTCGCGGTCACCGTGCAACGCGTCGCCGACGGCGAGGTGTCGCCGTACCTCGCCGACGACTTCGCGGTCAGCGACGAGATCGAGGTCCGCGGCCCGATCGGCGAGTGGTTCGTGTGGGAGCCCGACGGGACTCCGGTGACCCTGATCGCCGGCGGGTCCGGGATCGTCCCGCTCGTCTCGATGGTGCGGACCCGCCGCGAGGCCAGGTCGCGGACGCCGTTCCGGCTGCTCTACTCCGTACGGACGCCCGCGGACCGGATGTTCCGCCGCGAGCTCGCGCACCCGGGTCCGGACGACCAGGCGCTCGACGTGGCGTTCCTCTACACCCGCGAGGCGCCCGAGGAGGCCGCCCGCCCGGTCGGTCGGATCGAGGTCGCCGACCTGGTCAGCTGGGCGTGGCCGCCGGACTTCGCACCCGCGACGTTCGTGTGCGGCCCCACCGGGTTCGTGGAGTCGGTCGCGGCGATGCTGATCTCACTCGGGCACGACCCGGCCCGGATCAAGACGGAGCGGTTCGGCCCCACCGGGGTCTGAGGAGCAGGAGCAGCCATGAGTGACCAGCACGACGAGACGGACCGCGAGACGGGGGAGGACTTCCTCGACGGCAACGTCCTCGGCGGCGAGCTGTCGGCCGTGTTCGTGCGCGACCTCACCGGCGCGTACGGCCGGTGCGGCGGTTGCGGGCACGACGGGCCGGTCCCGGCCGTACGGGTCTGGACGGCGGGCCCGGGCATCGTCGCGCGCTGCCAGGGCTGCGACCACGTCCTGCTGCGGCTCGTCCAGACCGACACGCACCTCATGCTCGACGCCAGCGGTTTCGCCGAGATCCGCTGGCCCCTGGAGTGAGTGCACGATCGCGGTGATGTTCGCGAACAGGGCGACGATCGCGGCAGCCCAGGGCCAGGACTGAAGCGTGAACTGTCGCACGTCCACGTCCGTCCCTGTTCAGGACGCCCTTCGGTGTTCTCCATGCCGATCAGCCCGCAGCGTCGTGGACGATCCGGGTTAGGGCAAGGGCTAGGGCTGGCACATGTTCGGGGATGTGGCTGTCCCGCAGGCGACAAGTTGCCAGTTCACCTTGAGGGTGTAGTCCTTGCCGCCGGCTGTGTAGTCGATGAGATAGTCGGTTACCTCTGCGCCGCGGGCACCTGCCTTGAGCACGGTCAGCAGCTGAAGGAGTTGGTCCTCGCTCTGACTCGCCTCGCCGCAGGTGACAGTCACTTTGAAACCTTCGGCGGGCCCGAGGATCTTTCCGCGGACCTCGTCGGAGGCCAACTGTGCTTGTGGGGTGCCTTTTGTCGATCCGATGCCAGTGGTACCGCGCCATCTCCGCGCGTCGAAGGCGAGGGTGCGCACGGATAGTGGTGTGACCTTGAACTGGTAGCGGACGTCATCGACGACGATCAGGTCGCCGGTCGTGGTGCACGGATTGGCCCACCCGAAGGTCGCAAACCAGGGTTTCTTCTTGGGTGCGAGGATCGAGTTTGCGCCGCCTCCGGCGTCGGCCACCGACAGCGGTCCGTCTCCGTCCTCGTGCACGGTGCGGCCGCCTGCTGCCGACGAGCAGGCGCCTAGCAGGAGGGCAGCGCCCAGAGTGAGGACGGCGAGGAGGCGGCCGCTACGTGGGCTGTTCAACTGCGGAGCTGGGTGCGCCAGTGAAGGTTGCGACCAGGACGGCGGCGATGGCCAAAACTGTCATTCGGGCCGTTGTGATGTGCCGGGCTACGATCAAACGAGAGATGCACTCCACTTTACGAGTGTGTCTGCGCCAGGAATGTCACGTCAAGCCCAAAGGGTCAAGCCCAAAGATTCGTGGAGACCGTTCTTGCCGACCCGTCACCGGCCCAACGTTAGCGTCCCCACTACACCCATTTCACGAGTTGCCCCAAAGGCCCCTGGATCAGGGACAACACGGGCTACAACCGGAGGGTGAGTCTTGAGTATCGGCTCGCTCGTCGCGGCAAGGATGCGAACCCGCCGCACGCGAAACTGGTCGCTGCAACGTGATCCGCCGTTTGGAGTACGTCGGCCGCTAGCGCTTGTTGCAGCCGCGGGACTCCTCGTCGGTTGCGCCGGGGCCGACGGACGTTCGCGTGACACCGGCGGCCCTCTGCGCTTCACCGGCGGCGCCTACACGTACCTGATGGCGCCGTCGCCGCGGCCGATGTTCACGACGCTCGACGGCTGCCTGAGCAGCGGCGCCGCCGCCGACGTGGAGCTGCTGTCGGCCGCAGCGGTGAGCCTGACGGGAGCGGATCACGTGGACTTCCGCGCCGCCTGGCCCTCGGCGGCCGAGCCGATCCGTACGGGAGGTGGCGCTGCTCGGTCCCTTCCGGCGGCCTTCGGTGCGGTGCCGGGTTCGTCCGGTCCCGTCCGGGAGTGCGGCGACGGCAGCGCGAGCACGGGCCTCGTGCTCGCCGTGGTCCTGCCCGTTCCGACGGACACCGCGGTCATCGTCGACGGGATCGAGGTCGAGTACCGGACCGGAGGCGAGGACCACGTCACCGTCGTCGACGCCGTGCTCGGGACCTGTGCCGCGAACCCGGCCCGAGCCGAGGACGAGCACGAGTACTGCCGCGAGTAGCGCACGTGTGGCAGACGCCGCGGGATGCATGGCGCTTGACGGTCCCGGGCCGGTGCTGGAGCGTCGATCTGAGGGAATGTCGCTGCGACGGCGGGAGGACTCATGGCCGCGTTCTCCGGCGTCAACCACGTCGCGTTCTCGGTACGTGACCTGGAGGTCAGCACACGCTTCTACGCCGACGTGCTCGGCTTCCTGCCCCTGCTGGACTTCGGGTACGGGCGCGTGTGCATGGACCGCGAGAGCGGCTTCACGATCGCGCTGATCCGCCACCCGAACGGGTCCTCCGACCGCTTCTCGGAGCTGACCACGGGCCTGGACCACCTCGGGCTCGCTGCCGCCGACCGCGCCGAGCTCGACGAGTGGGTCGAGCGCTTCGACGCGGCCGGGGTCGAGTACACGCCGATCCAGGAGCAGCCGCTGGGATGGCACCTGAACTTCCGCGACCCGGACGGCATCGCGCTGGAGTTCCACGCACCGAGCCCGATGTACGCGGCCGCGCTCGCGGACCTGCGGTCCCGCGACGTCCCCGACTCCGAGATCCGGGAGGTCGCCGAGGGCATGCTCGGGTCCGAGGTCGTTGCTCGCCCCTGACTCGTCCGACGGGCCGGCACGCGGACCGTCGCCGCACAGGCGGCTCCCAGGTCCGCCTCCCCATACTGGGGTATGGCGCGATTCGAGGGAATGAGCGGCAGCGACCCGTTGGAAGCGTTCCGCGGCCTGACCGGGCTCGAGCCCGACGAAGGCAGCCCGCGCGAGCTCCTGCGGGCGATCCAGGAGGCCGTGCAGCGGTTCCTGCTCGAGTACAAGTTCGGGCTCGACGAGGTCCTCACGAAGATCACGATCCTGCGGGAGGAGTTCGAGCACTCCCACGACTACAGCCCGATCGAGCACGTGAAGTCACGCCTGAAGTCGATCAGCAGCCTCGGGGACAAGCTGGAGCGTACGGGGTGCCCGCCGGACCTCGGCATCATCCGTGAGCGGATCCGTGACATCGCGGGGATCCGCGTCACGTGCTCGTTCACCGAGGACACCTACCGCTTCGCGGAGATGCTGACCGCCCAGCCCGACCTCACGGTGCTGGCGACGAAGGACTACATCCGTGACCCGAAGCCCAACGGCTACCGCAGCCTGCACCTGATCGTCGAGGTGCCGGTGTTCCTGTCCGACCGGACGGCGAAGGTGCCGGTCGAGGTACAGATCCGGACGATCGCGATGGACTTCTGGGCGAGCGTGGAGCACCAGATCTTCTACAAGTACGACGGGAAGGTCCCGGACGACCTCACCGACACGTTGCTCTCGGTCGCCGCGACGGCGAACGCTCTCGACGACCAGATGGGGCGGCTGCGGTCGGAGGTCCGCTCGCTCGGGGAGGACGCCTGAGCCGACGGGCGAGCGTTCGAGCACCCGGCGATCGACCGCGTGACGGTCGCCACTTTCCCCTTCGGTGACGGCCGTTCTCCCGCAAGCATGGGGTGATGACGGAACTCACCGAGACGTTGCTCGGCGTCGCGATCGCCCTCGGCGTCGCCCTCTCCGTGCTGGTGGCCACCCGGCTCGCGTGCCGCCTCCTCGCCCGACGGTGGCCGCAGGTCGCCGGGCTCGAGCGGCGCGCCCGCGTGCCGTTCCGCGTGCTCGTCCTGATGATCACGCTCAACCCGGTGGTCGCGGCCTTTCGCCCGGCCGACTCCGATGCCGCGTGGTGGGTCTGGGGCGCGGTCGTGGCCCGGGTCCTGGCGGTGATCGCGGCCGGCTGGTTCGTCACCTCCGTCGTGCTGTTCTTCGAGGACGTCGGTCTGGCCCGCTACCGCGTGGACACCGCCGACAACCGCCTGGCCCGCCGGGTCCGCACCCAGGTGCTGGTGATCCGTCGGCTGACGATCGCACTCGGCGCGGTGGTGACGTTCGGTGCGGTGCTGCTCGGGTTCCCCGACGTCCGGACGGTCGGCGCGAGCGTGCTGGCGTCGGCCGGTCTCGCCGGTGTGGTCGCGGCGCTGGCGGCGCAGTCGGTCCTCGCGAACGTGTTCGCCGGCATCCAGATCGCCTTCGGCGACGCCGTTCGGCTGGACGACGTCGTGATCGTCGAGGACGAGTGGGGCTGGATCGAGGAGATCACCCTGACGTACGTGGTGGTGCGGCTGTGGGACGACCGGCGGCTCGTGCTGCCCTCGACGTACTTCACGACCACGCCGTTCCAGAACTGGACCCGCCACAAGTCGGAGCTGCTCGGGTCGGTCGAGCTCGACGTCGACTGGCGCGTCGACCCCGACGCGCTGCGTGAGCAGCTCGACGTGGCGCTGTCGACGACCGACCTGTGGGACGGACGCGGCCAGGTGCTCCAGGTGACCGACGCGGTCGGCGGCTGGGTCCGCGTCCGCGTGCTCGTCACCGCGTCGGACGCGCCGAAGCTCTTCGACCTGCGCTGCCACGTGCGCGAGCACCTGGTCGGGTGGATCCGCGACCACGACGCGGGCGTGCCGCGCCAGCGGGTGCAGCTGATCGAGGAGTCGGAGGAGTCCGTACGACGCGCGGGGTAGTGCTCGACGGCTCCGATCTGCCATCGACTGGACACGAGGAGTTCACCCGGCACGGGGAACGTGTTCGCCTCGCGTCCTTAGCGTCGCTCCGTTGCCCGACAACAGAGAGTGGATCCCCCCGTGCCTCGACGCCTGCGCAGCCTGCGTACCCTCACCGTCGCCGTCCTCGCCACCGCGGTCGTCGGAAGCGGCTTCGGAGCCGCCGACGCTGCCGAGCGCGCGCCGGAGGCAGCCCGTGCCGAGGTCCCCGCGAGCGGATTGTTCGTCTCCGAGATCAACGGGGACAACACCGGGACGGACTTCTACGAGTACGTGGAGGTCCACAACCGGACCGACGAGGCGATCGACCTGGACGCTCAGGGCATCGAGCTCGTCTACACGACCTCGGACGCCGACGGGCAGACCGGCGGCACCGTCCTGACCCGCGGTGGGGAGGGGACGACACTTCCGCTCCCCACGGTGCCCACCGTCGTCCCCGCCCACGGGACGACCGTCTTCTGGTTGCAGAACAGCAACTACCTGGACAAGACCGACGCGGACTTCCGCGCCTTCTACGGACTCGAGGACGAGGCGCCGCTGGTCCACCTGACCGGCCAGAACGGCTTCAACAACGGCGGAGGCCGCGCGGTCCGCGTCGTCCGCGCCGACGGGTCGGAGATCAGTCGGTCCTGGGTGCCGTCGAGGACGTCCGTCCCGAACGGTGCCGTCCACTTCCGCGTGCCGGCCGACGATGCGACCAGCACGTCCGCTCCGGTCTGGCACGACGGCTCCGTCGAGACCGAGTACGGGGTGTCGCCGGGCGTCCTCGATCCCGAGCAGCTGACCCCGCCCACGCCGACCGAGCCGACACCGACCGAGCCGACACCGACCGAGCCGACACCGACGGCCACGGAACCCACCGCGACCGAGCCGACGCCGACCGCGACGGAGCCGACGCCGACCGCGACGGAGCCGACGCCGACCGCGACGGAGCCGACGCCGACCGACCCGGCGACCACGGACCCGACCACGCCGCCGAGCGACCCGCTGACCGGCGATGACCTCTTCATCTCCGAGATCCATCCCGACAACGGCACGCCCGGCAACGTCCCGGACCTCTACGAGTTCTTCGAGGTCACGAACACGACCGACGAGCCGATCGACCTCGCCGAGCACGGCATCGGCGCGAGCTACAGCACGAGCGCGACGCCGAGCGACGAGGTGCTCGCGTCCGCGCTGACGTTCGCGACCTCCGACGGTGTCGCCGGCAACGCGGTCACCTCGGCGCCCCTGGACGCGACGGTTCCGGCGCACGGCAGCACGGTCTTCTGGCTCGACTACACCGCCACCGGGCTCGACACGTACGCCCAGACCGAGGCCGACTTCCGCGCGTTCTACGGTGACGTCGCCGCGGATGTCGACGTCGTGCGCGTCGAGGGCCAGGGCGGGATCGCGAACGGCGGTGCTCGCAGCCTCGGGCTCGTCGACGCATCGACTCCGGGTGCGATGCGGACCGTCAGCTGGAGCTACCTCGCCCCGCGTGCCCCCACGACGCCTGCGGTCTCCTCCCACTACCGGGTGCCGGCGCTGATCGCGCAGTCGACCTCGTTCGCCGACGACGCCCCGACGCCGGGCGTGGTCGCGGACGAGCAGCTCGTCGCAGGCGACCCGACCACGCCGACGGAGCCGACCCCGACGCCGACCGAGCCGACGCCGACCGAGCCGACCGGGCCGAGCGTCCCGGAGCAGCCGACCCCGCCGGCGGTCGACCCCGCGCTCGACGCGCCGATCCTCCAGGTGACCGAGGTGGCGCCCGACACCGCGAACGTCGGCGGATCGGACGGGTACGAGTTCATCGAGGTCTACAACGCCTCGGAGTCACCCGTACGCTGGCGCGACTTCACGATCAGCTACCTCTACATCGACGCGAGCCACGTCATCACCAGCAGCGCGCTGTGGCCCTCCGTACCCGACGACACCGTGGTCGAGCCCGGCCAGGTGATCGTCCTGTGGGTCAAGAACGCGGCGAACCAGGCGCTGACCGCGGAGGACTTCAACGCCCACTGGGGAAGCCGCCTGACCGCCGGCACCGACCTGCTCGAGATGCAGGTCGGAGGCATGGCCAACGGCGGGCCGCGCGGCATCCAGGTGCGGACCAACACCGGCCACGAGATCAGCCGGGCGGACTACATGAGCGATGCCGAGACGGTCGCCGACCAGCCGATCCAGTACCGCTGGGAATCGGGCACCGTCCAGACACAGGTCGGGATCGACACCGCCTCCCCGGGCTACACCGCACCGAGCCAGGTGCCGTCGGGGCTGGTCGGCGATCCCGCGAACGACGAGGCGCCCGAGGTCGTCGACCTGCGCGGCGGACCCGAGGTCCCGGTGACCGACGACCTCGAGCTCGCCTTCGACGTCACCGACGACCACCAGGTCCGCACGGTCGCGCTGACCCTGGACACGGACGTCGACGAGCCGGTCACCCACCAGCTCGCGTTCGACGGACCGAACCGCTACTACTACACGGTTCCCGATGTCGACCTCTACGGGAAGAAGTGGATCGAGTACTCCGTCGTCGCCCGGGACGGGGCGAACACCACCACATACGGGCCGGTCCGCATCACCCTGCAGACCGAGGACCCCGCGCCCGTGCGGCTGAACGTGCGCGACGGCCAGTTCGTCGGCGGCGACACCCGGATCGCAGGGTCGACCTCCGGCGACCCGTCCACCCTGGGTCTCCGGATCGACGGCACCGACGTCGGCGCCACGGTCCCGACGCTGGAGAAGGCGCCGCTGTTCGCGTTCGAGGCGACCAACACCGACGCGTTCTTCCGCAACGGCGTGAAGCTCGGCGACGACGTCCTCACGATCTTCGACGAGGGCTTCTACAGCAGCCTCGTCACCGTCCCGAGCGAGATCCCGGTCGATCGGATCGCGAAGGGCGAGCCGCTGACCGTGAGCGTCTGGTCGGGCACGAAGGGCTATCCCGAGCTCAGCACCGACGACAACAACGACGACTTCACGATCAGGAACCTCCGCCTCGCCCTGCCCGACGGCCGGGTGCTGCGTCCGGAGCTCGTCGGGGTCCACGCGACCAACGGCGCGACCGCGTACGACCCTCCGGTGCGGACCACGCTGGACCTCGACCCGACGACGTCGATCGCGATGGGCGACGGCTCCTCGACGTACGACTACGTGGAGGCGACCTTCGCCATCCCGGACGACGCGTTCGACTCCCAGGCGTACGTGTGGGACACGACGACCGCCGTGGACGGTGAGCACGCGGTCACGGCCACGGTGGGCGAGGACACGCTGGAGCGCACCGTCGTGGTCGACAACACGCGGCCCACCGTCACGACGCCGCTCGAGGACGGGCGCACCTACCGGGGCGACCTCACGGTCGACGCGAGCGCCGAGGACGCCGGCTCGGGGGTGGACCGCGTGACGGCGACGCTCGACGGTGCCGCGGTCACGCTCCCGTACGCGACGTCGTCGGTCGAGCTCGACCCGGGCAGCCACGTCCTCGTGGTGAAGGCCGCCGACGCACTCGGCAACACGACCACACGGACGATCACCTTCGCCACCGGCGACGAGTCCTCGTCGGTCGACCTCGGCGGGCCCGACGACGGGAGCGAGGTCCGCACCGGCGACGTGACGCTGGAGGCGACGCCGACGTCGGCCGAGGGTGACGACCTCAGCGTGAGCTTCCGCACGGGGTTCACCTACGACCCGGCCGACGCGGCGGTCGAGAGCTATGCCGGCACCACCACCGAGGCGCTGACTCTCGACCGCGACGACCGCACTCTCCTCACGGACGACGACCTCGACGCGATGGTCGGCGCCGACGGTGTCGAGCAGACGATCAGCTCGGACAGCGCCCTGCCGTACCAGCTGTTCACCGTCAACGTGCCCGACGACGCCGGCGACGACGCAACGGTCCGGCTCGCGTGGTCGGGCTCGGCCAACGCCGACGCCAAGGTCCTGATGTACGTCCTCGACACCGCGGACGAGAGCTGGCAGGAGGTCGACCGGCACGTCACGACGGACGCCGAGGACGAGTCGGCCGCCTTCGAGCTCGCCGCCACCGTCGCCGTCGCCGACCACGTGGTCGACGGTGAGCTCACCGTCCTCGTGCAGCACTCCGAGGGCTTCGCGGGGACCGACCGCAGCGACCGCGGCAGCGCCGTCACGCCGTACCACCAGGGCGCGACGCCGCGCCAGGACTACGACTTCACGATCGGGTGGGAGTCGGACACGCAGTACTACAACGAGAACCAGGGCTGGAAGGCCGGCGACGGCAACCCGGAGACGTTCTACCGGCACCAGCGCAACATCAACCAGTTCTTCCTGGACGAGCGAGACAACCTCAACCTGCAGTACGTGCTGCACACCGGTGACATCGTCGACGACCACGTCGCGACCGTCTTCTCCGGCGACAACGACGACCCCGAGTACGAGTGGAAGAACGCCGACCCGGCGTACCGCGCGTTCGACGAGGCCGGCCTCCCGTACGGGGTGCTGGCGGGCAACCACGACGTCGGTCACGCGGCGAACGACTACAGCATGTTCGGGAAGTGGTTCGGCGCCGATCGCTACGCGTCCAACCCGTGGTACGGCGGTCAGATCCAGAACAACCGCGGCCACTACGACCTGGTCTCGGCCGGCGGGATCGACTTCCTCGTGCTGTCGATGGGGTGGGGCCCCGGAGACGAGCAGATCGCCTGGATGAACTCCGTGATCCGCCAGTACCCGGAGCGCAAGGTGTGGATCAACCTGCACGAGTACCTCCTCACCACCGGCACGCTCGGCCCGATCCCGCAGCGGATCTTCGACGAGGTCGTCACGCCGAACCCGAACGTCTTCGCCGTGAGCTCGGGCCACTACCACGACGCGTACACCCGCACGGACGACTTCGACGACGACGGGGACGGCACGCCCGACCGCACGGTCTACTCGATGTTGTTCGACTACCAGGGTCTGCCGGAGGGCGGTCTGGGCTACCTGCGGCTGCTGCACTTCGACAACGAGCAGCAGAGGATCGTCGTCCGCACGTACTCGCCGTCGCTGGAGGACTTCGACTCTGACGACGTGTCGCTGAACGACCCGCCCGGGCAGCAGGAGTTCGAGATCCCGTACGTCGCGGTCGGGCTGGAGCCGCGTACGAAGTCGCTCGCGACCGACGCGTTCCGCGCCGACGTGCTCACCACGCAGGAGGTCGACGCGTTCGACGACGTGCCGAGCGGGTCGAGCGTCGAGGCGGTCTGGCGTGACGTCGAGGCCGGGGAGCACGGCTGGTACGTCCGGGTCTCCGGACCGTACGGGGGAGTGCACGACAGCGAGGTGCACACCTTCACCGCCACGGCGGCCGGGGAGCTGACGGCTGCGACGCCGGTGGTCGCCGGGACCGTCGCGGTGGGCAGCACGCTGGTGGCGAACGCAGGGGAGTGGGGTCCGGACGGGGTCGAGCTGTCGTACCGGTGGTACGCCGACGGCGCCGCCATCGCGGGCGCCGACGACGACGAGCTCGCTCTGGGCGCCGCACTGGTCGGCCGGCGGATCACGGTCGAGGTCACGGGTGCGCTGGACGGGTACGCGTCGGTGAGCCGGACGTCGGAGCCGACCCCTCCCGTCGCACGGGGAACGCTGGTCGCCGGGACACCGCGGATCACCGGGTCCGCCGCCCTCGGCCGGACCCTGACGGTGCACCCGGGAACGTGGCGCCCGGCGGGCGTGCGCCTGGGCTACCAGTGGTACGCGAACGGCCGTGCGATCCGCGGACGGACCGGCACGCGCCTCGCGCTCGGGCCGGCGCTGGTCGGCAAGCGGATCACGGTGCGGGTGACCGCCACGCTGCACGGGTACGTGCGATCGGCGGTCACGTCGGCCGCGGCCGGGCCGGTCGCTCCCGGCAGGCTCGTCGGTCCGCGCCCGCGGATCGCTGGCAAGCCACGGGTCGGCAATCGGGTCAGGGCGGCGAACGTCCGCTGGAGGCCCGCGCCGGTGAGGATCCGCTACCAGTGGCTGGCCGGGAAGAAGGTGATCCGGGGCGCCGACGGTCCCTCGCTGCGGGTGCGCAAGGGCCTCCTCGGGAAGCGGCTGCGTCTGCGCGTGACCGTGAGCAAGCCCGGGTACCGCACGGTGGAGGTCCGCTCGGCGAGGTCGGCGCGGGTCAGGGGCTGAGCCACCTGGGCGGCGGCGTCACGCGCTCCGGCCGCTCCCGGTCGGAGCGGGTGAGACCAGAAGGTCTCCGGACCAGAGGAGTCACCATGAAGATCACCGTCATCGGCGGTACCGGCCTGATCGGGTCGAGGGTCGTCGCCCTGCTCGAGGAGCACGGCCACGACGCGACGCCCGCCTCGCCCGCCACCGGCACCGACACCCTGACCGGCGAAGGAGTCGACGACGCGCTCGCGGGGGCCGAGGTCGTCGTCGACGTGTCCAACTCGCCGTCGTTCGCCGACGACGACGTGATGCACTTCTTCGTCACGTCGTCGACCAACCTGCTCGCCGCGGCCCGGCGTGCGAGCGTCCGCCACTACGTGGCCCTGTCGGTCGTGGGCAACGACCGGCTGCTCGCGAGCGGGTACCTGCGGGCGAAGGCAGCGCAGGAACGTCTGATCACGGAGTCCGGGATCCCGTTCACGATCGTCCGCGCGACGCAGTTCTACGAGTTCCTCCGGGCGATCGCCGAGGAGGCGACCACCGACGGGGTGGCGCGGCTGTCGACAGCACACTTCCAGCCGATGGCGTCCGACGACGTCGCGGCGGCCGTGGCACGGACCGCTGCGGGCGACCCGAGCGAGGGGGTTCGTGAGATCGGCGGTCCCGACCGGGTGCGGATGTCCGACCTGATCGAGACGGCGCTGCGGCTCGCGGGCGACGACCGCGAGGTCGTCGCCGACCCGGACGCGCGGTACTTCGGCACGACGCTCGAGGACGACAGCCTGGTGCCCGGCCCGGGCGCCGAGCTCAGCACCGTCGGCTACCGCGACTGGGCGGAGCGCCAGGTGCGCACCTGATCCGCGGCGAGCCACATGGCGCGTGCGAAGGGTGGACCTGCTGGGGCAGGTCCACCCTTCGTCTCGGTCGCGGCGCCGGTCAGGCAGCGTCCGCTCGTGTGCACTCGCCGAGTGCCTCGAGGATCACGTCGGCGACCGCCGTCGGACGCGACTGCGCGACCGCGTGCGACGCGCCCCGCAGCTGCGTGACGCTCCGTGCGCCCGCGCGGTTCGCCTCGTGGCGCAGCGCGGCGGGCGGGATGTTGCGGTCGGAGTCACCGAAGACGAACCACGACGGCAGGGTGGCCCACGCCGGCTCCGTGGTGGGCAGCCCTTCGGAGAGCGCACGCTCGGTGACCGGGCGCTGGGTCGCTGCCATCAGGCTCGCCAGGCCGGCCGAGAGGTCGGCCGCGAACTGCTGGTGGAACACGTCCTGTCGGATCACGAGCTCGTTGCCGCCGCTGCTGACGGGGTACGCCGTGAGGGCCTCCCCGAGCGTGCTCCCGGGGTAGGTCGTCGACAGCTGCAGCGCGCTCTCGCCGTGGTCCGGCGCGAACGCCGCGACGTACACGAGACCGGTGACCGACGGGTTGCGCGAGGCCGCCTCGGTGATCACGAGACCGGCGTAGGAGTGGCCGACGAGCAGGACCGGTCGTCCCAGCCCGGCGATCACGTCACGCAGGTACGCCGCGTCGCCGCTGACGCTGCGCAGCGGGTTGGCGACGGCGACGGTCTCGACGTCGTGCTGGCCGAGGGCCTCGACGACCGGGTACCAGCTCGCCGACTCGGCGAACGCGCCGTGCACGAGCACGACGGTCGGGATGTTGTCGTTCATGATGGATCTCCTTCTGGTGGTGGACGGGCGGAAGGTGGGGGTCAAGGCCGCAGCGCCGTGCGCAGGACGTGGATCGCCTGCTCGGTGGCCGCGGTGGTGGCTGCGGTGGGGCGCAGCGGGTTGAGCATCATGAAGTCGTGGATCGTCCTCCCGTAGCGGACGATCGTGGTCCGCACCCCGGCCTCGCCCAGCCGGCGGGCGTACGCCTCGCCCTCGTCGCGCAGCACGTCGTTCTCGTCGACCACGACGAACGCCTCGGGCAGTCCGGCGAGATCCTCGAGCGTGGCACGCAGCGGCGAGACGGTGATGGCGTCGCGTCTGCTGTGATCGGGCAGGTAGGCGTCCCAGAACCAGGCCATCGACTTCGCGAGCAGGAACGGCCCGTCGGCGAACTCCCGGTAGCTCGCGGTGTCCTGGCCGGCGTCGGTCACCGGGTAGTAGAGCGACTGGTGGCAGAACGTCACGTCGCCGCGCTGCCGCGCGAGGAGCGTGAGCGCCGCGGCCAGGTTGCCGCCGACGGAGTCCCCGGCCACGGCGACCCGTTCGTGATCCAGTCCGTGTGCGGCGCCGTGCTCGGAGATCCAGCGCGCCGTCGCGTACCCCTGCTCGAGCGCCACGGGGTAGCGGGCCTCGGGCGAGCGGTCGTACTCGACGAACGCGACCGCGACCCCGGCCCCGACCGCGAGCTCGCGGACGAGCCGGTCGTGCGTGCCGGCGTTGCCCAGCACCCAGCCGCCGCCGTGCATGTAGAGCACGACCGGTTGGGCGTCGGACGCCCCCGGCGGTCGGACGATCCGGACGCGGACGTCGCCGACGGCGGCGGCGACGCTCACCCACGTCTCCTCGACGTCGGGCATGGCGACCGGCTTCGCCTGGAGGTCGTCGAGGACCGCGCGGGCGTCCTGCGGGGTCATCTCGTAGAAGTACGGCGGGTTCGCGGTCGCGTCGGCGATCGCCTGCGCCTCCGGTTCGAGGTGGTGGTGGTCGGTCATGGTCGGGGTCCTCTCCGATGGGATCGGTGCGTGACAGCGCCGGGCCGGCGCCCGTCCTCTCGTGCGACAGCGCTGCGGCACCGGTTGTGACCTCGCCGTGCCGGATCGGCGTCACGGCGATGGGGGCGGCGTGGTCGTCGGTGCACAGACCGGTCCGTACGCAGGGCCGGCCGGCGACGGGGGAGCACGATGGAGCTGACGACCTGCCCGGACTGCGGGGCACCCGCGGAGGTGACCGGGCGCTTCGCGCTGGAGAGCACGGACGGGCCGATGGAGCACGTCCGCCTGCGGTGCGTCCTCGGGCACTGGTTCGTGGGGCTGGCCGAGCGTCTCCTGCCGTCTCGTTGAGGCGGTCCGCCCGGCCACGTGGCCGCGTGGTGGCTACGCACCCGACCACGCACCACCAGGGCGCGATCTGCCGGCCCACGCCCGCACGGTGGAGACACCCGCACTCCGGTGCATCCGTCTCGACCGCGAGGAGCCATCATGCTCGACTCATGCCGCAGCCCCGACGTCGATCTGGGCGACGCCCTCGACGTCTTCCTGTGCCACCGTCTCCGGCTGGAGCGGATCGCAGCCCGGATCGTCCGGGACGCCGGGACGGCGGAGGACGTCCTCCAGGAGGCGTGGGTGCGCTGGCAGCGCACCGACCGCGCGCGGATCACGAACCCGGCGGCCTTCCTGACGACGACCACCCGCAACCTCGCGATCAACGTCGTCCAGTCGGCGGCGCGTCGGCACGAGGCGACGACCGCGGCGGTGCCGGAGGCACGGCCCCGGCTCGGCACGCCGCCGGACCCGTTCGACCGGGCCGCCGACGTCGAGGACGCGATCACGGTCCTGATGGAGCGGGTGACCTCGACGGAGCTCGCGGCCTACGTGCTGCGACGCGGGCTCGACTACCCGTACCGCGACGTCGCGCGGATCCTGCGCACCAGCGTCTCCGGCGCACGTCAGCTGGTCCGACGCGCCCAGGTGCACCTCGCCTGCGAGCCCGTACGGGACGTCGACACCGTCGAGCGTGACCGGCTGGTGCGCGCGTTCCTGGCGGCGACCCGCACGGGGGAGCGGGCGGACCTCGAGCGACTCCTGGCCCAGCGCGCCCGACGCGTCCGACGCCGACGCGCGACGATCCGCCCGGTGGCACCGACCGCACGCGTTCCGGAGCGGTGGAGGCGGCCGGTCGTGGCGACGCCGGTCTGAGGGGTGCAGCGCACACGAGGCGGTCCCGGCCGCGCGCACCGTATCCTGAGGCATGGCGCCCACCCTTCGGCCGGCGAGCAGCGCCCGATGACCGACCGGTCGACCCCGCAGCCGCCCCGGACCCGCCGTGCCACCGCGTTGCTCGGCCGGGACCGCGAGCTGGCTCGCCTGTGGTCGCTCGTCGACCAGGCGCGGCAGGGTCGCAGCGGGGCCGTCGTCGTGAGCGGCGTGGCCGGGGTCGGGAAGACGGCGCTGCTGGACGCCCTCGCCGATCGAGCCGGACAGGACGTCCGCGTGGTCCGGATGATCGCGGCGGAGAGCGAGGTGTGTCTGCCGTACGCCGGCCTCGAGCTGCTCTGCGGTCACCTGATGGAGGCGGCCGGGGACCTTCCGGAGCCCCAGCGGCAGGCCCTGGAGACGGCGTTCGGCGTGCGGGACGCCGGCATGCCGAACCCGCTCGTGATGGGGCTCGCGGTCCGCAACCTGCTGGCGAACGTGGCCGCTGCCGACGATGACAGCGGAGGCGGGCTCGTCTGCGTCGTCGACGACGCGCACTGGCTGGACGACGTCTCGGCACGCGCGCTCGCGTCCGTGGCGCGACGGCTCGGGACCGAGGGCGTGGCGATCGTCTTCGCGATGCGCGAGGTCGACGAGCCGTTCACCGACCTGCCGCAGCTGCGCGTCGAAGGCCTGGGGGACGACGACGCACGCGCACTGCTGGGCACGGCGTTCCCGGGTGCGCTGGACGAACGGGTGCGCGACCAGCTGATCGCCGACAGCGCCGGCAACCCGCTGGCGCTGCGTGTGCTTCCGCGCAGCCTGAGCCCGACGGAGCTCGCGGGTGGTTTCGGTCTGGCCCGGTCGATGCCGTTGCAGAGCCGGATCGAGGAGAGCATCCTGGCGCGGACCGACCTGCTCGCGGAGCCCACCCGACGGCTGCTCCTGCTCGCGGCGGCCGACCCGACCGGGGACCCGGGGCTGCTCTGGCGTGCGAGCGCCGCCCTCGACATCGGTCCCGAGCACCTCGACGCGGCCGAGGAGGCCGGGGCGCTCGTGCGTGCGGCCCGGGTGAGCTTCAGCCATCCGCTGGTCCGCTCCGCGGTCTACCGGGCCGCGCAGCCGGAGGAGCGTCGGCTCGTGCACGCGGCGCTCGCGGACGCGACGTACGTGGACCGCGACCCCGATCGTCGCGCGTGGCACCGCGCGAACGCGACGGTGCAGCCCGACGAGGAGGTGGCGTCCGACCTCGAGACCTCGGCCGTGCGGGCACGGTCGCGCGGGGGAGCTGCGGCGGCAGCGGCGTTCCTCGAGCGTGCCGCCGAGCTCACGCCGGAGCAGGGCCGACGGGTCGACCGGTTGATCGCCGCGGCGACCGCCAAGCACGACGCCGGCGCTCCCGAGGTCGCACTGCGGCTCCTCGACAGCCTGCGCGACGAACCGCTCGCGCCCGTGCAGGAGGCGTTGACCGGACGGGTCCGCGCACGGGCGCACTACGCCCTGCGCCGTGACCGCAGGGCGCCGCGGATGCTGCTGCACGCCGCACGGCGACTCGAGCCGCACGACCCCGCCCTGGCACGCGACACCTACATCGAGGCGCTCTCGGCTGCGGTCTACGCCGGCCGGCTCGGCGAGCCCGGGGCCGTGACCGAGGTCGCGGAGGTGATCCTGGAGGCGACCGAGCACGACAGCTCGGAACGGGCGCAGGACCTGATCCTGCGCGGCCAGGCGCTGCTGTACTCGCGCGGACCGGAGGCGGCGCTGCCGACGGTGCGCCGCGCGCTGAAGGCCCTCGTCGACGACCCGCCGGGCGCGAGCGCGCTGCACTGGATGTGGTTCGGTGCCCGCACCGCGCAGGACGTGTGGGACACCGAGGCCCTCCGCACGCTGACGCAGCGGCAGGTCGAGATCGCCCGTGCCGGTGGCGTCGTGACCGTCCTGCCGATGGCGCTGAGCCTGCTGATGGTGCTGCGCACGTTCGACGGGGACCTCGACGCGGCCGAGGCGATCTGCGACGACATCGACGCGATCCTCGCGATCACCGGGCACGCCGTCCCGCAGTACGGCCGGCTGTTCATCGCCGCCTACCGCGGCCACCTCGACGAGGTCGAGCGCCGCGCCCGGCAGCTTCGCGAGGACGCCTACGAGCGTGGCGAGGCGTACGCGCTGACGGCCGCGAACATGGCCGAGGCGCTGGCGTACAACGGCGCGGGCCGCTACGCCGAGGCGCTCGCCGCGGGTCGGGGGGAGCTGCCGTACGCCGACGAGCTGGGGCACGCGATGCGGACCTTGCTGGAGATCGTCGAGGCCGCCGTGCGGGTCGACGAGCGGGCCGTCGCGCAGGAGGCGCTCGAACGACTGGAACGCCTCACGCAGCCGGTCGTGGACGACAGCGCGTGGGCGCACGCGGTCGTGTCGCTCGCCCGGGCCCAGCTGCTCGATCCGGACGAGGCGGAGGCCTGCTTCCAGGCGGCGATCGACGACTTCGACCGGATCCGCGTGCCGATGCTCCGTGGACGCAGCCAGCTGCTGTACGGCGAGATGCTGCGCCGGGCCGGACGCCGTGTCGACGCCCGGGCTCAGCTGCGGGCGGCGTACGCGGTGCTGTCGGAGTGCGGCCTGACCGCCTTCGCCGAGCGCGCCCAGCGTGAGCTGAGGGCGACCGGGGAGACGCTGCGCACGCGCGGTGCCGGCGCGGCCGAGGAGCTGACGGACCAGGAGCTGAACGTCGCCCGGCTCGCGCGCGAGGGGTGCACGAACCGCGAGATCGGTGCGCGGTTGTTCATCAGCGCGCACACGGCCGAGTGGCACCTGCGGAAGGTCTACGCGAAGCTCGGGATCCGCTCCCGCAACCAGCTGCAGTCGGCGCTCTCGGACACGGCCTCCTAGCGCGCCGTCGTCACGCCGCGTGCGTCGGCGCGGTCGACCAGGCAGAGCCGCGTGCCCGGGGCCGCCGGGCCGGCACCGACCGCGGAGGTGGACCGTGAACGACCACAGCACCGTCCTGAGCGCACTCTCCCTGCACGTCACGTCCGAGCTCGCCCGGCTCACGTCGAGCTCCGACCGCATCGACGACGACGAGCCCGTCGTCCCCGGCTACGGCGTCAGGCTGCGCAGCCTCCTCGCGGCCGCGCTGGCCCCGCGGGTACGCGCCGACGAACCGATCGCCTGACACGGATCGGCCCCGGACGCGCCTGCACCCGCCGCGACGTCGCGGCGGGTGCAGGCGCGTCCGGTCGATCTACGGATGTCCGCCGGCCTGCGCGGTCGGGGCGAGCACCGAGTAGCAGAGGTCGCCCTCGCACCCGGCCGTGACGGTCGAGTAGACGATCCCCATGACGACCGCGCCGCCGGTGTCGCTGTCACCGATCTGCGCGTTCACCTTCCCCGTGCCGCCGATCACCACGTTGGAGTCGTCGTACGTCACGATGTTGCGGCTCCCGTACGACCGGATCGACACGTCGTCGAAGCCGTCCGCGCCGATCACCAGCGTCTGGTCGCCGCTGGCGACGGACGCACCCTCGTCGGTGACCTCGGAGTAGGTCCCGCGGCCCGCGTGCCCGGCCTCCTCCGAGCTCTCGTCGCTGTCGTCCCCGTCGTCGTCCTCGTCGTCGTCATCCGTCGCGAGCGTCGCGGCGGCCTGGGCCGACTGTCGCCCGGCGGCGCTGTCCTCGAGATCGTCCGACGACTGCTCGCCGTCGTCGTCGCGGTCCTCCTCGTCCTCGTCCTCGTCGTCCTCGGGCTCCTCGCCGTCACCGGAGTTGCCCGAGCGCACGTACGAGCCGATCACGTCGACCGCGTTGAGACCGCTCGAGTCGGTGTCTCCGGTGTTGGCGTTGATCTGTCCGTCGCGTGCGATGAAGACGTTGGAGTCGTCGTACGTGACGATCTGGTCGTCGCCGATCACGCTGACGGAGTGGTCCTCGAACCCGCTGATGCTGATCGCGCGCCCGTCGTCGGCTCGCAGCAGCTCGAACGACCCGTTGCCGTGGTTCGGTGCCGAGGCGATCGTCGCGACGCTGGTGAGCAGGTCCGCCGGCACGGTGACGCGCCCCGACCGGAGGTCGGAGTCGTCGACGCCGAGACCGATCACGCCACCGGACGCCGCGGCGCCGGTGTTGGCGTACATCTGGCCGTCGTCACCGACGTAGACGATCGACCCCGCCGTGGCGATCACCTGCGTCCCGCCGGCGGCCCCGACGGTCTGCTCCTCGCCCTTGGGTCGTCGCGGCTGGACGACTTCGATCACGGCGGGGACGGCGACGGAGGGAGGTGCCTTGGCGTCCGCGCCACCCAGGCGTGCCTGCGCTGTGCGGGTGCGTTCGGCGGCACGGGTCCGGCGGGTGATCGTCCGTACGACGCGCTCACGCACCGTGGTTCCGGTCGTGGCGGAGGGAGCCGCGACGGTCGTGCTCGTGCGCGGCGCGGCCCCGTCCTCCGGGCGCGCGGGGCCGCGTCCGCGGGGCGCGCGCCCTGGGTTCACCGTGACCTCCACCGGCGGCACCACGGTCTGCTGGTCGGCGACCGTGGCCGGTGGTTGGTCAGGGGTGGCTCGGATCATCCAGACGGCAGCGAGCACCGCCACGATCAGGAAGGCGTACCTGGGGATCTGGTTCTCGAACATCGCGCAGCTCCTCGCGCTCGGGTGCGTCGCCGCCGGTCGGCGCCGACGCACCCGATGCTCGTGAACGAGCGCGGTCGATCGCGCCCCGGAACACCCTGGTGCGGCCCCTGGTCTGGCACCTCAGTTAGGGTTGGCTTACCTAATAGACGCGAGAAGGGTGGCTGACCCGTGGACCTGACGTCCTGCCCCGGCTGCGATGCGCCCGCCGAGGTGCTCTGGCGCTTCTGCGAGGAGAGCACGGCCGGGCCCGTCGAGCACGTGAAGGTGCGGTGCGTCCGCCGCCACTGGTTCCTCGGCTCGACCGAGTCGCTGTTCGGGTCGCGCGCCTGAGCGTCGAGCGGAGCGACGCGCGCTGCGACGGCCGACCTGCGCGCCTCAGGCGACCTGGAGCGAGCGGATCGAGTTGCCGAACACCATCCGCTCGATCGCCGTCGTCGGCGCCTCTCCCGGGTGCGTACCGGCGCCGACGGTGAGCAGCAGCGGGACGAAGTGGTCGGCGGTCGGGTGCGCGATCCGCGCCGCCGGCGCCTTCGTGCGGTAGTCGGTCAGCGCGTCGACGTCACCGCGGGCGAGCGCGTCGGCGGCCCACGTGTCGAACGCCTCGAGGTGAGCGCCGAGCTGAGGGTTCCGGAAGACGTCGAAGCTGTGCGTCATGAAGCCCGACCCCATCACCAGCACGCCTTCGGCCCGCAGCGACCGCAGCCGCTCCCCGAGCGCCAGGAGGGCCTCCGGCTCCAGGCTCGGCATGCTGAGCTGGACGACAGGCACGTCGGCCGCCGGGTACATCGCCATCAGGGGGATGAACGCGCCGTGGTCCAGACCGCGGCCGACGTGCTGGTGCAGGGGAGTGGTGTCCGCGAGCGAGCCGGCGACCCGGTGCGCGAGAGCGGTGGCGTCCGGCGTCCGGTACTGCAGCTCGTAGTAGCGACGGTGGAAGCCGCCGAAGTCGTAGTACAACGGCGTGCCCGCCTCGGGGGCCGAGATCGCGAGCGGGGCGTTCTCCCAGTGCGCGGAGACCACCACGATCGCGCGCGGTCGTGGCATCCGCCGCGCCCAGTCGTACAGGTCGCGCAGCCACGTCGGGTCGTCCAGCGTCGGCGGCGCGCCATGACTGACGAACAACGCAGGCATCGCCCCGTCGGCGGGCTCCCAGGGACGGTGGTCGCCGGCTCGCGGCAGCACCTCGGCGAGCAGCGCGTCGTACGCCCCGGCGGGTGTCGCCGGGTTGAAGGGGTCGGCCGTCATCGGGTCCTCCTGCGCGGGTCAGAACGCCTGCGGGCCGAAGCGCATGACGGCGACGAACGCCGTGAGCGCGAACAGCACGACGTTGACCGCGATCATGGGGTACTCCTGGCGACGCGCGTGCACGACGGCGGCGAGCACCATCGTGACCGCCAGGCCGCTCGCGGCGAGCGGCGTGAGGATCGGCGCGATGTCGAGGGCTGCGGGGAGGATCAGCCCGACCGCGCCGAGGATCTCGGCGACGCCGATCAGCTTGATCGTGGAGTCGGAGAAGTCCTCGACCCACGCCATGTTCGCGGCGAGGTTGCGCTTCGGCTGGGCGGCCTTCGTGAGGCCGGCGACGAGGAACAGGGCGGCGAGGACGCCGGCGATGATCCACAGAGCGATGTTCATGGGGAACCTTCTAACTTGACTATTCAATTAAAGCCTAGTCCGCAATAACTTGAGTAGTCAAGAAATGGGGTCGTACGCTCGGGTCCATGACGACGACGGACGATCAGGTGCGGTGGCTCTCGCCGGAGGAGCGCGCCGCGTGGCTCGCCGTGGCCGCGCTGATCGTGAAGCTGCCGAACGCCCTCGACGCCCAGCTCCAGCACGACCAGCGGCTGAGCTTCTTCGAGTACATGATCCTGGCCGTGCTGTCCGAGCAGGACGACCACACCCTCCAGATGAGCGACATCGCCGAGTTCACCTCCGGCTCCCTGTCGCGTCTGTCGCACACGGTGACGCGGCTCGAGCGCGAGGGCCTGGTGACCCGCGAGCGCATGCGCGGCCCCGGTCGGCGGACCTGCGCGCGGCTCACCGACGCCGGGTACGCCAAGGTCGTCGCTGCCGCGCCAGGCCACGTCGAGCGGGTACGGGAGGTCCTGATCGACGCGGTCACGCCCGAGCAGCTCGACGCGCTGCGCGGGATCGGCGAGGCCGTGCTGGCGCGCATCGACCCCGACCGTACGTGCACCGACGGGCGGGTCTGAGGGTTTCGACAAGCTCAACCGACGATGGTGCCGCTCAACCAGCGGTGCGCGCGAAGCGGTCGACGAAGTCGAGGCAGGTCTGCGCAACCTCCTGCCACCCGGAGTCGATCGTGAGCGAGTGGCCGCGCTTCGGGATCTCGACGTACTCGGTGACGGCGTCCTCGTTCTTCGCCTGCCGTTCGTAGGTCGCCCGTGAGATCGCCGGTGGGACCTGGTGATCCATCTCGCCCGCCGTGACGAGCATCGGTCCGCGGTCGGCGGCGAGGTTGTCGACCTTCGTCTCGCTACGCGGGTTCACGTTGGCGAAAGCGGCCTGGAAGACGGGGACACCCGAGCCGGCGACGTGGAACTCGTCGTACAGCTGCTGAGCCTCCTCGTCGGTGACCGCGTTGGCGAACCCGAATCGGAACTGCTCGAAGGTCAGGGACACGGCTCGGTGCCGGTTGGCCGGGTTCGTGAGCACCGGCGCGGAGGCCTTGAGCGCCGCCGCGGGCAGCGGCAGCACACCGCGCGAGGGGGCAGGATCGATCGCGACCGTCGCCGCGGACAGTCCGCGGCCGGCGAGGATCTGCACCAGGAGACCGCCGAACGAGTGCCCGATGAGCGCCGGCTTGCGGTCGAGCCGCTCGATGATCCTCTGCTGGTACGCGGCCACGTCACCGACGCTCTTGTTGGCGAACACGCTCGGGTCGTCGCGTGCCGCCTCCACGTCCGGCGGATCGTCGGGCCAGCCGGGGGTGACGGCTGCGTACCCTGCCTCCTCGAACATGGCGGCCCACCGATCCCAGCTCGAGTCGAGCAGCCAGAGGCCGTGGACGAAGACGACCGGTGGTCGGCCCGACCGGTTGGCGGCGGCGACCTCTCCGAGCTCGGACGCGGTGGGCTCGTACTCCACGTAGTCGGACATGATCGGATCCCTTCGCTGGCGGACAGGAGATGCGACGACGCTAGAACCGCGGACGTCGGGCCGGTTCGCTGTGCGTGCACGCGCACCGCCCTCTCCGTGCACGACCGGCGCGCACCTCGGACGTCTTGACGGTGCAGCGGGGAGGGACCAACCTTGCGGTGAACCCCGGTCGTTGTCGCGTCGCTCGCTCCGAACGCTGAAGGCGGTCCACCATGCGGCTGTTCGACTCACGCACCCTGCCTCCGGCGGAGACCCTGGACCGTCTGCACGACGCGTACGAGAGCAGCCTCTTCCCGAGCCGCCTCGAGCACATCGACACCGACGCTCCGGGCGGCCTGGTCACGACGCTCGACCTCTATCCCATGGGCGCGTGCGCCGTGGCGGCGACCGAGTCGACCGGGTTCCACCTCACCCGTAACCGCCAGTCCATCGCGCGCAACCGCGGCGCTGCTCTGAGCGTGCCGATCGTCTCCGGAGGCGAGCTCGACTACCTCGGCCGGCGCACCGTCGTGGGACCCCGGGACCTGTCGGTGATCGACTCCGAGCAGCTGCAGAGCTTCCGTCAGCCCTCTCACGGGACGGGCACGCTGTTCCAGGTGCCGCGCGAGCTCCTCGATCTGCCTCAGCAGGTCATCATCGACGGGGCGGGGAACCTGGAGCGGAGTCCGCTCTACCGGACCGCCCAGCGGTTCTTCGCCGCCCTGTTCCGCGACGCCGAGCGGATCTCGGCCGACCCGCTCGCGGCCGAGGCGGCACAGCGCGCCGGCGTCGACCTCCTGCGCGCCCTGCTCATCTCCGCCGCGCCGCCGCGACGCGACGTGAAGGACCGGTTCGCGGACACGTTCGTGACGCGCGCCCTCGCCCTCGCGCACGACGATCTCCGCGACCCGTCCCTGTCGCTCGACAGCCTCGCGGCCCGGATGAACGTCTCGCGCCGGTACGCGTACGCGCGCTTCGCCGAAGCCGGGGTCTCGTTCGAGCAGTGGGTGATCGAGCGGCGGCTCCGACGGGTCGCAGGGACGCTGTCGTCACGCCGGTTCGCCCGGGTCCCGATCGGCTCCGTCGCCCATGCCTGGGGATTCCGCAGCGTGAGCCACTTCCAGCGGCGGTTCCGGGAGACGTACGGCGCGTCCCCGGCGCAGTGGCGCCTCCGCGCGCTGGGGGAGCAGGGGGACGGCTAGGGATGTCGTAGACCGCAGCCTCGCCAGGAGCTCACCGTGTCGACCGCAACGTGGGGCGGACCGGCGGTTCGTGTTCGGGGTAGGTGGGGGCGACCACCACGTACAGCAGCAACGCGCACGCAGCGGCGGCGACCAGCGCGAGGTCTCTCACGGCGTGCCACGCGCGCGGACGGAGCAGCGCGAGCACGATCGCGTCGCCACGGCGGTGACGATCCGTCGCTCCATGCGGGCGTCCTTCGTGGGAGGGACAGCCCCGTGGGACGGCGTGGTCGTCCGCAGCGGGACCGTGGTTCCCGCCATCGTGGGCGCGGTCGCGCCACCACGGACACCTGCGGCGCGGATCGCGGCCGGAACCCGTCGGTCGTCGGCGCGCGCCGCCGTCGCGGGTACGTGGTCGTCAGCCCGACGGTGGGGCCGCGACCGTGGACAGGTCACGCGCAACGGCGAGTGCGTCGCCGCTCGGTGCACCGACGTCCGGTCGTACGCCGACGTGGTCCCAGTTCGTCCCGCTGCGGGGGTCGATCGGCGCGCCCGTCGGGATGTAGACCGCCGGCCCGGTCGGATCCGTGAACAGCTCGACGGGGTTGGCCGCGCCCGCGGTCCGCTCGCCGACCACGGTGGCGCGGCCCGTCGTCTGCAGCGCGTACGCGAAGCTCTCTGCGGCCGATGCGGTGTGCTGGTCGACGACGACGATCACGCGGACGCGTGAGAGGTCCGGGAGGTCCGGGTCGGGTCGTGTCCACGCCATCCGGGCCGGAGCACGCGTGCTGCGGAAGGTCACGACGTGGACGGGGTGCGCGCCGAGGAACGGCGCGAGGAGGTACTCCACCATCGACGGCCACCCGCCCGGGTTGGCGCGCAGGTCGACGATCACCGACGCGCAACCCTCGAGCTCCTGGGCAGCGGCCCGGGCGACCTCCCGGGCGGCCGGGGCGTCGGCGTCGTCGAAGACGCGCACCGCGAGCACGCCGACGCTGCCGACGACGTCGGCGGTGATCGCCGGGCCGTCGTCGGGGGTCGTCGTCACGCGGAGGACGGTCTCAGAGGTGCCCCAGGTGACGGCGAAGTGGCGGTCGATGCTGCGCAGCGCCTCGGTCGCCGCACGGCAGAAGTCCGCCGCGGGCACGGTGTCGTCGAGTCTGACCCCTGCCCGGAGTGCGTCCTCGTAGGTCCGCGCGTCCTGTGCGAACACGTAGTGACGCTCGATCAGACGCGCGACCACCGCGACGGCTGTCCGCTGCTCGGAGGGTGACACCACGTGCGTCATGTCGCGACGCTACTCGGCTCGGTCCTCACGCGGTACGTCGAGAAGCGACACCGTGATCGCCTGCATGCTCGTGCGTCGGCGTGCAACGGCGCAGACCGCGGCCGCGGCGGTCCAGACCACCAGCGACGCCGGGACGAGCGCGTCGCTCGCGTGGGTGCGGAGCGCCCAGCTGCCGAGCCCGGCGCCGAGCGCCACGCCTGCGTTGTACGCCAGGGAGGCCAGCGCGAGCGCGAGCTCCAGCCGCGCCGGCGCCAGGTCGTAGACGACGTACTGGCACACCAGCGGGACGGTCGTCGCGGCCGCCCCGAGCAGGGCGGCGCCCGGCCAGAGCGCAGGTCCCCACGCAGCGGCTGCCGTCAGTGCGATCAGCCCGCCTCCCTGCAGGCCGAGCGCGAGCGCGAAGGCGGCACGGGGTCGACGGTCCAGCAGGCGCCCGAGCAGAGCCGCCGCGGCGACTCCGCTCACCCCGAACGTCGTGAGCACGGCTGCGCGGCGGGCGCCGTTGATCCCGCCGTCGACGGGAAGGAGCGAGACGAAGGTGACGACCGTGAACGTGGCGGCCACCGACGCCGCGAGGACGACGAGCACCAGAGCGAACGCGAAGGCATCGGGCGCGCGCGAGCGGGCCCGTCCGATCTCCGGGCGCGCGTCGTCGTGGTCGTCCAGGCAGGCAGCGAGCATCGCGACCGACCCGATCCCCAGGACCGCCACGACGACGAAGGGGACTCGCCATCCGAGCAGCCCTCCCAACCAGGTTCCTGCCGGCAAGCCGCCGACGATCGCAGCGGCACCCGCGGTCGCGAGCACGGACAGCACCCGCCCCCGCAGGTGCTCGGGATAGGGCGCCACGGCGGCCGGACCCATCAGCGACCACATCACTCCGTGCGCCACGGCGGTCGCGACCCTCGAGCCGAAGACGCTGCCGACCGCCGGAACCACCACGAACACGACCGTGGCGACCGTGAGGACGGCGACCACCCCGAGGATCACGGTCCGCCGACGCACGCGAGTCGACGCCGCGACGACCGGCACCGTTCCCACGGCGATCGTCAGCGCGTACGCCGTGACGAGCATGCCGGCCTGCGGAGGCGACAACCCCAGCCCCGCAGCGATCTCGGGAAGCAGTCCGACGGGCAGGATCTCGACCGTGTTGAAGGCGAACGCGGCGACCGCGAGCGCGACCAGGCTGACGTACGCGCGCCTCCGGTCCCGCAACCGAGACGTAGCAGGACCAGGTGCGCGCTCCGTGCGACTCACCGAGCTGCCCGCCTCGCCACCCCGGCTCCTTCCGGTCGCCCGATCGCTGCGACCGTAGGCAGGCGGACACGTCGCCGACCCGGGTCGCGCGGCGTCAGCTCGGTCGCTCCTCGACGCATCCGGCAGTCGCCTCGCAGCGACGGCGGCGCGCCCGTCCCCCCGGCTAGGGTCGACGGATGCGGTCGTCGGTGGAGGCGCAGGAGGACACTCTGCGGACAGTCCTGGGAGTCGCCGACGTCCAGCTGTACGACGTCGGCGGCGAGACCCGTACCTATCGCGTCGGGGACCACGGCGACCTCGCCACCGTCGCGTTCGACTGGCCGGCGTCGCCCAACCCCGACCTCGAACGCGATGCGGAGCTCCTGCGGCGCGTGGCAGCTCGCGTGTCCGTCCCGGTCCCCACGGTGGTCTCGGTCGCGCCCGTACCCGGTGTTCTGACCGTGCGTCCCCTTCCCGGGCGGCGGCTCATCGACGTCACCGACCGCAGCACGATGATGACGGGCAGGGCGACGGACGAGATGGCGCGCACCCTCGCGGAGCTGCACGCCTGCTCACCGACGACCTTCGCGGACGTCGTCCCGACCGACACCACACCGCCGACGGAGTGGAGGGACGAGGCTGCTGATCACGCCGGTGTCGTCGACGACGAGCTGACATCAGGTCAGCGCACCGACGTCCGGGCCTTCCTCGCTCGACCGGCGCCGGATCCGACCACCGGCCTTCGATTCACGCACAACGATCTGGGGATCGAGCACGTGCTGGTCGACGCGGCCGACGGGGGAGACGCGCGAGTCACCGGGATCATCGACTGGTCCGACGCCGCGATCACCGATCCGGCGGTCGACGTCGGTCGGCTGCTACGCGACCTGGGGCGGGACTCGCTCGCCCGCGCGATGAGGGTCTACTCGGCGCACGGCGGCGACCCTGACACCGTCGCCCCGCGCGCCGGTTTCTACGCCGCATGCGGGCTGCTCGAGGATCTCGCGTTCGGTCTGGCTCACGGTCGGCGCGAGTACGTGGAGAAGTGCTGGGCCGCCTGGGACAGCGTCTTCCGGGCGAGGGCCTAGGGCGTCTGGGTGTCAGCCATCAGCCGAACCACCTGTCAGGAATCACCCGACAACGTGCAAGGCCCCGGCCGAAGACGAAACGTCGTCCCTCAGCCGAGGCCATACATGCGGTTGTGCGCCATCAGGGACTCGAACCCCGAACCCGCTGATTAAGAGTCAGCTGCTCTGCCTATTGAGCTAATGGCGCGTGGTGCCTCTGGGCCGTCGCCCGAAGCAGTAGGAACTCTAGCAGTCGCCTCCAACCGCCCCAAAATCGAGGGGGAGCGACGTCGGTCACCCCTCGGAGTCGGGTTCGCAGCAGGCCTGGCCCGCGTCCGCTGCGAACCATCCGCGCCGGCTGTGCCACGAGAACCCCGAGCGCTCACTGACGGCGGAGAAGGCCGAGAGGACCGAGCAGAACGACGCGACCGACAGCACCGAGGCGAAGGATCCGGCGGAGCCGATCGAGAGGACCGATCCGGTCGAGCCGATCGAGAGGATGGAGCGGTCGGACCCGATCGACAGGATCGATCGCCTCGAGCGGTAGGACCACAGCGAAGTGGCGTCGTCATCGTGGTGCACGGTGCCATGATCGCGCCTCGATCGATGGCCGGCACTCCGTGAGGTAGCGACGGGCTCGACCGGCGGGGTGTCGTCGGCTCGACCGGCGGGCGCGGCTCAGCTCTCGAGGTCCAGCACGGCCCGCGCGGCGTCGTGCCCGCCGAGGCCGCTGACCGCGCCACCGCGTACGGCGCCGGACCCGCACAGCAGCACCCGCGGCCGCGCGGTCGCGACGCCCCACCGCTTCTGCGGCGTGTCCGACGCACGTGCGGACTCGGGGAGCCAGGGCCACTGCAGGTCGCCGTGGAAGATGTGTCCGCCGGGCATCGCGAGGTCGCGCTCGACGTCCGTCGGTGTCTTCACCTCGACGCACGGCCGACCGTCCGCGTCGTGCGCGAGCACGGACTCGAGCGGTTCAGCGAGGTGCTCGTCCATCGCGGCGACGAACGACCGCCAGCCACGTTCGGCCGCCTCGGGCCCCGACGCGTCGACCGGCCAGTGCAGGCCGAAGTACGTGAGGGTCTGCGCGTCGGACGCCGCGAGGTCGGCCCCGAGGATGGAGCGGTCGGTGAGCGTGTGGCAGTACAGCTCGCCGCACGCGACGTCCGGTGACGGCGCTGCGAAGGCCTGCTCGACCTGCGAGTACGCCTCGCCGAGGTGGAAGGTGCCCGCGAACGCGACCGTCGGGTCGGCTCCGCTGCGCAGGCGGGGGAGCCGGTCGACGAGCAGGTTGATCTTGAGCTGAGAACCCTGCGGCTTCTGCGGGCGCTCCTCGCCGAGCAGCCCCGCCAGCACGTACGGTGCGACTCCGGAGAGAAGCCACCGTCCGCGCACCGCGAACCCGTCGCCGCGCGCCTGGACGCCGTCGTCGTCCGCGTCGATCGACGTCACCTCGCACCCGGTGCTGATCCGGGCGCCGGCTTGTTCGGCGACGCGCCTCAGCTCGTCGGTGACCGCGCCCATCCCGCCGACCGGGACGCGCCACTCTCCGGTCCCGTTGCCGATCAGGTGGTAGAGGAAGCAGCGGTTCTGGATCAGCGACGGGTCGTGCAGCGACGCGTACGTCCCGATCAGGGCGTCCGTTCCGACGACCCCGCGGACGAGGTCGTCGTGGAACCGCCGCTCGATCGTCGCACCGAGCGGCGCCTCGACGATGTCGTGCCAGACGTTGCGCGGGACCTGGTCGCGGAACGCGGTCGCGGGCAGCAGCGGGTCGAGCATCGTCGGCGCGACCGCGCGGGCGAGCAGCGCCACGTCGTCGTAGAACGCCCGCCACGCCGCGTACTCCCGGTCGCCGCCGGTCAGCTCCGCGAACGACCGCGCGGTCGCGTCACCTTCGTGGGTCTCGACGAGGAGGCCGCCGCTGCCGTACGGGGTGTACGAGGCGGTGGCGCGGGAGCGGAGCTCGACGTTCAGTCCGAGGTCGGCGATCAGCCCGTCCGGCATCACGCTCACGAGGTAGGAGTACCGGGACAGGCGTGCGTCCACCTCGGCGAACGGCCGCTGCGACACCGCGGCGCCGCCGGTGTGGTCGAGTCGCTCGAGCACGGTCGTACGGAGGCCGGCGCGGGCCAGCAGTGTCGCGGCGACGAGCGCGTTGTGGCCGCCGCCCACGATCACGACATCGGCGTCGGTGGGGACCGGGTCTCGATCACTCGCTGCGCTCGCGCCTCGACCAGCGGGGGTGTCGCCGTCTGCGCTCGCGCCTCGACCAGCGGGGGTGTCCACCTCTGGGGAGTCCATGGCAGCAGCCTAGATCCGTTCCGGAGGGGGAGCGCCGTGGACGCCTTCCTCCCGCCCGGGCGGCCGGGAGCGCGGAGGCGGCGGGACTGGGAATGCATGCGAGCTGCCTGGGTGTTGCGGATAGTACAGACTTAAACTAACTTGGAGTTCGACACCGAGGAGGCCGTCATGCCCGCCGTCACCGCTCCCGACTGGACCGTCCTGCCGCGCGTCGTCACCGTGCCCGAGCACGAGGATCGCGCCGTCGCCACCATCACGACGGCACCGAGCGGGTACGAGGGGGAGGGCTTCCCGGTCCGCCGTGCGTTCGCGGGCGTCGACCTGCGCGCGCTCGACCCGTTCATCCATCTGGACCAGATGGGCGAGGTCGAGTACGCGCCCGGGGAGCCGAAGGGCACGCCGTGGCACCCGCACCGCGGGTTCGAGACGGTGACGTACATGCTCGACGGCGTCTTCGACCACGCCGACTCCCACGGCGGGGGCGGCTCGATCACCGACGGCGACACCCAGTGGATGACCGCCGGTGCGGGCCTGCTGCACATCGAGGCGCCGCCGGAGTGGCTGGTCGCGCAGGGCGGGCTGTTCCACGGTCTCCAGCTCTGGGTGAACCTTCCGAAGACGCAGAAGCTCGCCACCCCGCGCTACCAGGACCTGCGCAGCTCGGAGGTCGGGCTCGCGACCTCCCACGACGCCGGCGCGCTGATCCGCGTGATCGCCGGAGACGTCGACGGCGTCACGGGCCCGGGCAGCACGCACACGCCGATGGCGATGGTGCACGCGAGCGTCTCGCCCGGTGCGTCGATGACGATCCCGTGGCGCGCGGACTTCAACGCTCTGGTCTACGTGATGTCGGGCGACGGTACGGTCTCCGCCGCGCGCCGCCCGCTGCGTACGGGCCAGCTCGCCGTGCTCGGACCAGGCGAGACGATCACCGTGGCCGCCGATCCGCGCCAGGAGTCGCGCCACCCGTCGCTCGAGGTCGTGATCCTCGGCGGCCTGCCGATCCGCGAGCCCGTGGCGTGGGCGGGGCCGTTCGTGATGAACACGAAGGCCGAGGTGCTCGCCGCGTACGAGGACTTCAACAAGGGGCGGTTCGGGCAGATCCCGGCTCAGCACGTCCCGCACGGCGACGTCGGAGGCTCCACCCCCGACGCCTGACAGCCGCGCCGGGGGAGCTGGTCGCTGCTGCCGTCGCGAGGGCGGCCGCGGCCAGCGCACCCCCGAGCGCGCTGACCGCGGGCCACCCGGCCAGCGTCCACGCCAGCGGCGTCGCCGCGGACCCCAGCGCGCCGCCGGCGAAGAACGCGGTCATGAACGCCGAGTTGACCCGGTTGCGCAGCGCTGGGTCGAGGCCGAGGACGGCGTTCTGGTTGGCGTTCATCAGTGCGGTCTGACCGACCACGAGGACGAGTGCTCCCGCGACGAGCCACGCCGGCGAACCGCCGCCGAGCGCGATCATCGGCCACGCGCCCGCGAGCAGCGCCGCCGATCCGACCGTGACCGTACGCAGCCGGCCGGCGTCGACCAGGCGGCCCGCGATCGGGGTCGCGACCACCCCGGCGAGCCCCACCAGCCCGAACATCCCGATCACCGTCTCCGACAGTCCGTACCTCCGAGCGAGCAGGAACGTCAGGGCGGTCCAGAACACGTTGAACGACGCCAGCGACAGCGCCCCGATCACCGACCGACGCCGTACGACGGGCTGCGCGACGAGCAGAGCGAGCGTGGACCCGATCAGGCGCGGGTAGCGGATCGCGGCCGGCGTGCGCAGGCGCGGGAGACGTCGCCACAGCGCGGCGCCGATCGCGGCCACGCCCACGGCCAGCACGGCGTACACCGCGCGCCAGCCGGCGACCTCCCCGATCGCGCCCGCGACCGGACGGGACAGGATGCTCCCGAGCAGCAGCCCGCTCATGACCGTCGCGACGACCCGGCCGCGTCGCTCCGGCGTGGCCAGCGTGACCGCGAACGGCACCACGACCTGCGCCGCGACCGAGAACAGCGCCGTGAGCGCCGTCGTCGCGAGCAGCACGGTTCCACCCGGCGCGACGCTCGAGGCGAGCAACGACACGGTGGTCCCGGCGAAGAGCGCGACGGCCAGTCCGCGTCGCTCGACCAGGTCGCCGAGCGGGACGAGCAGCAGCAGCCCGACCGCGTACCCGACCTGGCTCATCGTCACGATCAGCGCTGCGGTCGTGGTCGTGAGCCCGAGATCGTGAGCGATCAGCTCGAGCAGCGGCTGGGCGATGTAGTTGCCCGCGACCGACAGGCCGGTGGACGCCGCCATCAGCAGCAGGAGGGTACGGGAGGGGATGGGGAGTCCGGGGTCTCGATCCTCGCTGCGCTCGGCCTCGGCCGACGGGGGTGCGTCCTCGCTGCGCTCGGCCTCGACCGACGGGAGTCCGGGGGCCGGTGGTCGAGGCGTGAGCGGAGCGAACGATCGAGACCGGGTCATGCCTCCAGCGTGCGGCGGTCAAGGTCATGAATCCAACGCATTCTTGTCACGGCTACGATCGTGATCCACGATGGATTCGTGGACCTCCAGCAGCTGCGTTACGTGATCGCGATCGCCGAGACCGGCAGCTTCACCCGCGCCGCGCAGCAGTGCCACGTCGTGCAGTCCGCCCTCAGTCACCAGGTCGCGAAGCTGGAGCGCGAGATCGGCGCGAGACTGTTCGACCGGACCAGCCGACGCGTCCTGCTGACCGCGGCCGGAGAGGCGTTCCTGCCGGACGCGCGGGCCTCGGTGGAGGCCGCGGAACGGGCCCGCGCGAGGCGAGCGCGGCGTCGGGGGAGGTGTCGGGGCGGCTGCGGCTCGGGGCGATCCCGACGGTGACCGCGGCGGACATCCCCGCGGCGGTCCGTCGGTTCCGCGACGCCCACCCCCGGGTCGACGTCAGCCTGCGCACGGGAGGGAGCGAGGAGCTCGCGACGCAGATCGCCGCCGCCGCGATCGACGTCGCGTTCCTCGGCCTGCCGCCAGCGGTCGAGCCTGCCGGCGTCCGCAGCCGGCGGCTGGGACGCGGTGAGCTGGTCGCCGTGCTCGCGCCGGACCACCCGCTCGCCGACGTCGACCGGACGGACCTGGCCGCGCTCGCCGACCACCCGTTCGTCGACTTCTCGGCTGGGACGCCGGGCCGGCTGCAGTCCGACGTCGCCTTCGCCGCCGCCGGGGTGACGCGGCACGTCGCCTTCGAGGTCACGACCGGCGACCTCGCGGGGCGGCTCGTCAGCGAAGGGCTCGGCGTCGCGTTCCTCCCCGCTGCGTACGCGGCGACGCTCCCGGGCGTACGGACGGTGCCGGTCGACGACGCCCCCGTGCGCGACGAGTACGTCGCGTGGAGCCGGCACCGCCCGACCCCGGCCGCGGCCGCATTCCTGACGCAGCTCGATCTGGAGATTCCTCAACCGCCGGGGCCGTAGGCAAGCGTCGACATCGCCCGTTCAATCCAACAAATTCAGCACTTGCGGTAAGTTGCTCGCTCCGCAATATTCGATCGCTGTGGGTATGACCTAGATCACAGTCGATCGAGCGGAGGGCTCCCATGGACACCCCATCTCGCACCACCGCACCACCCAGGAACGGACGACCACGCCGCCGTACCGCCGTCATCGTCGGCGCCGCCGCGGCCCTCGTCGCCGGACTCGTCGCCGCCGGCACCGCCTCGGCTCCGGCCACCACCAGCGCCGGCACGAACGCCGCCACCACCAGCACCGCGGACGCCGCGAGGAGCGGCCCCGCGTACCTCGACCCGCGCCTGCCCACCCGCAAGCGCGTCGCCGACCTCCTCTCGCGGATGACCCTCGCGGAGAAGATCGGCCAGATGACCCAGGCCGAGCGGGCCAACCTGTCCGACCCCACCGTCGTCACCGAGCTCGGCCTCGGGAGCGTGCTCTCCGGTGGCGGCTCCGTCCCCGAGGACAACACCCCCGAGGGCTGGGCCGACATGGTCGACACCTTCCAGGACGCCGCACTCCAGACCCGTCTCGAGATCCCCGTGCTGTACGGCGTGGACGCCGTGCACGGGCACGCCAACCTCTACGGCGCCACCGTCTTCCCGCACAACATCGGCCTGGGCGCGACCCGCGACCCCAAGCTGGTCGAGAAGATCGCCCACATCACCGCCGAGGAGACCCGCGCCACCGGACCGCAGTGGAACTTCGCGCCGTGCCTGTGCGTCGCCCGCGACGACCGGTGGGGCCGGACGTACGAGAGCTTCGGCGAGTCACCGAAGCTGGTCGCGCGGATGGCCGTCGGCGTCCGTGGGCTCCAGGGACGCGAGGGCCAGCTCGACCGCGCCGACCGTGTGCTCGCCACGCCGAAGCACTACGCAGGCGACGGCCTCACGCAGTACGGGACCGGCTCCGGCGACTACCCGATCGACCAGGGCATCGCGATCGTGAGCAGACGGGAGTTCGCCGAGCTCGCGCTGTCGCCGTACCTGCCGGCGCTGCAGAAGTACGGCGCCGGTTCGGTGATGCCGTCGTTCTCCTCCGTCGACTGGACCAACGACGGCGTCGGCAACCCGACGAAGATGACCGCCCACCGCGGCCTGCTCACAGGTCAGCTCAAGCGGCGCTGGGGCTTCGACGGCTTCGTGATCAGCGACTGGGAGGCGATCCACCAGCTCCCCGGTGACTGGAACACCCAGGTCCGCACCGCCGTCAACGCCGGGATCGACATGGCGATGGAGCCCGCGTCGTTCCGCGAGTTCATCACCGCCCTGACCGAGGAGGTCGAGGCGGGACGCGTCCCGATGGCGCGGATCAACGACGCCGTCCGGCGCATCCTCACCGCCAAGTTCGAGCTGGGGCTGTTCGAGCAGCCGTACACCGACCGGCGTCACGCCGACGACATCGGCTCCGCGCAGCACCGCAAGGTCGCGCGCACGGCCGTCGCGAAGTCCCAGGTGCTGCTGAAGAACCGCGGGTCCGCACTGCCGCTGCGCAAGAACCAGCGGCTGTACGTCGCGGGCAGCAACGCCGACAACCTCGGCAACCAGGCCGGTGGCTGGACGCTCACGTGGCAGGGCGGTTCGTACCACGAGTTCCCCGGCACCACGATCCTCGAGGGGATCGAGGACGCCAGCCGTCGCGACGACATCGTGGTCAGCGAGGACGCGTCGGAACCCGTCCCGCGCAACGCCACCGGTGTCGTGGTCGTCGGCGAGACGCCGTACGCCGAGGGCTTCGGTGACGTCGGCGGTCCGCAGTGGGCGTGGGACCCCGGCGACAACGGCGTTCCGCGGCCGGTCAAGGACATGAAGCTGTCCGAGGCCGACCAGCAGGCCGTCGAGACCGTGTGCTCCGGTGCCGCGCAGTGCGTCGTGATCGTGATCTCCGGGCGACCGCTGGAGATCCAACCGGCGCTGCTCCGCCAGATCGACGGGCTCGTCGCCGGGTGGCTGCCCGGCAGCGAGGGCGCCGGCGTCGCGGACGTGCTGTTCGGCACGAAGCGGTTCACCGGCAAGCTGTCGGTCAGCTGGCCGCGCAGCGTCGAGCAGGAGCCGATCAACGTCGGGGACGCCGACTACGACCCGCTGTACCCGTACGGCTTCGGCCTGCGGACCCGCGGGCGGTAGCCGGGCACCCGTCGGTCGAGGCGCGAGCGCAGTCTCGGCACCGTCGGTCGAGGCGCGAGCGCAGTCTCGGCACCGTCGGTCGAGGCGCGAGCGCAGTCTCGGCACCGTCGGTCGAGGCGCGAGCGCAGTCTCGGCACCGTCGGTCGAGGCGCGAGCGCAGTCTCGGCACCGTCGGTCGAGGCGCGAGCGCAGTCTCGGCACCGTCGGTCGAGGCGCGAGCGCAGTCTCGGCACCGTCGGTCGAGGCGCGAGCGTAGCGAGCGATCGAGACCCCGAGCGTCGGGTCTCGATCCTCGCTCCGCTCGACCTCGACCGGCGGGTCCCCGCGCAGAGCCGCCCGATGCGGTAGAACGGCACGCATGGCCGACTACGTGGGTGCGATCGACCAGGGGACGACGAGCACGCGGTTCATGATCTTCGACCACGCGGGCTCGGAGGTGATGCGTCACCAGCTCGAGCACGAGCAGATCCTGCCGCAGGCCGGCTGGGTCGAGCACAACCCGCTGGAGATCTGGGAGCGCACCAGCGCCGTGGTGCAGACGGCGTTGGCCAAGGCCGGACTCGGCTCCGACGACCTCGCCGCGGTCGGGATCACGAACCAGCGCGAGACCACGGTCGTCTGGGACCGACGCACCGGCCGGCCGTACTACCCGGCGATCGTCTGGCAGGACACCCGGACCGACAAGCTCGCGTCCCGGCTCGAGCGGGAGGGGTACGGGGAGGTGATCCGGCGCAAGGCCGGTCTGCCGCCCGCGACGTACTTCGCCGGCGGCAAGATCGCCTGGCTGCTGGAGAACGTCCCCGGCGTCCGGGAGGACGCGGAGGCGGGGCACGCGATCTTCGGCACCACCGACTGCTGGCTCACCTGGCAGCTCACGGGCGGTCGCCGCGGGGGCGTCCACGTCACCGACGTGACGAACGCGAGCCGCACGATGCTGATGAACCTCGAGACGCTCGACTGGGACGACGAGCTGCTCGAGATCTTCGGGATCCCGGCCTCGATGCTGCCCGAGATCCGGCCCTCGTCGGTGCGCGACCCGTACGGCACGACGCGCGAGGACGGTCCGTTCGCCGGCGAGGTCCCGCTGACCGGGATCCTCGGTGACCAGCAGGCGGCGATGGTCGGGCAGGTGTGCTTCGAGTCCGGCGAGGCGAAGAACACCTACGGCACCGGCAACTTCATGCTGCTGAACACCGGCGAGACCCTGGTCCGCAGCGAGGCCGGGCTGCTGACCACGCCGGCGTACCAGTTCGACGGCGAGCCCGTGCACTACGCGCTCGAGGGGTCGATCGCGGTCACGGGATCGGCGGTGCAGTGGCTGCGCGACCAGCTCGGGATCATCTCCGGCGCGGCCCAGTCGGAGGCGCTCGCGCGTCAGGTCGAGGACAACGGTGGCGTGTACTTCGTGCCGGCGTTCTCCGGGCTGTTCGCCCCGTACTGGCGCTCCGACGCCCGCGGCGCGATCGTCGGACTGTCGCGGTTCAACACCAACGCCCACCTGGCCCGCGCGACGCTCGAGGCGATCTGCTTCCAGTCCCGCGACGTCGCCGAGGCGATGGTCTCCGACGCCGGGATCGAGCTCGACGTGCTCAAGGTCGACGGCGGCGTGACCCAGAACGAGCTGTGCATGCAGATCCAGGCCGACGTCCTCGGCGTCGAGGTGAGCCGCCCGGTGGTCGCGGAGACGACGGCGCTCGGCGCCGCGTACGCCGCGGGGCTGGCGGTCGGGTTCTGGTCCAGCAAGGACGAGCTGCGCAGCAACTGGGCCGAGTCGAAGCGCTGGTCGCCGCAGTGGGACGACGAGCGGCGCGCGGAGGCGTACGGCCGTTGGAAGAAGGCCGTCGAACGCACCCTCGACTGGGTGGAGGTGGACTGAGTGCGGCCGGTCGCGCTCGGGCCGCGCCAGCGTGCCGCCGCTCTGGACGCCCTGCGGGCGACGACGGACGAGCCGCTCGACGTGCTCGTGATCGGGGGCGGTGTCGTCGGGTCCGGCTGTGCGCTGGACGCCGCGACCCGGGGGCTGGTCACCGGGCTGGTGGAGGCGCGGGACTTCGCGTCGGGCACGTCGAGCCGCTCCTCGAAGCTGATCCACGGCGGGTTGCGCTACCTCGAGATGCTCGACGTCGCGCTTGTCGCGGAGGCGCTGGCGGAGCGGTCGCTGCTGGTGGAGACGCTGGCGCCGCACCTGGTCGAGCCGGTCCCGTTCCTCTACCCGCTGACCCACCGCGGCTGGGAGCGCGTGTACGCCGGGACGGGCGTGGCGATGTACGACTCGATGGCGTGGCTGTCGGGCCAGTCGCGCGGCGTCCCGCGTCACCGTCACCTGAGCCGGCGTGGGGCGCTGCGGCGCATGCCGGCGCTGCGCAAGGATGCGCTGGTCGGTGCGATCGAGTACTACGACGGACAGGTCGACGACGCCCGCCACACGATGACGCTCGCCCGTACGGCCGCGTCCTACGGTGCGCACGTCGCGAGCCGTACGCGCGTGACCGGGATGCTTCGGGAGGGGGAGCGCGTCACCGGCGTCGAGGTGGTCGACCTGGAGTCGGGGGAGTCGTTCGCGATCCACGCCGCGCAGGTCGTCAACGCGACGGGGGTGTGGACGGACGAGACCCAGGCGCTGGCGGCGGAGCGCGGCCAGTTCCACGTGCGGGCGAGCAAGGGCGTGCACCTGGTCGTGCCGCGCGACCGGATTCACGGCGAGTCCGGGCTGATCCTGCGGACCGAGAGGTCGGTGCTGTTCGTGATCCCGTGGAAGCGGCACTGGATCATCGGCACGACGGACACGGACTGGTCGTTGAGCAAGGACCACCCGGCCGCGAGCCGTCGCGACATCGACTACATCCTCGACCACGTCAACACCGTCCTCGTGACGCCGCTGACGCCCGACGACGTCGAGGGTGTGTACGCGGGGCTGCGGCCGCTGCTCGAGGGGGAGTCGGAGGCGACGTCGCAGCTGTCCCGCGAGCACGCCGTCTCGCACTCGGTGCCGGGTCTGGTGGTGGTCGCCGGCGGGAAGTACACCACGTACCGCGTGATGGCCCGCGACGCCGTCGACGCGGCCGCGAACGCCCTCGACGTCCGACTCGCGCGGTCGATCCCGCCGTGCGTGACCGAGCGGGTGCCGCTGCTCGGGGCCGACGGCTTCGGGGCGCTGTGGAACCGCCGGCGCCTGCTCGCGCGGTCGGCCGGTCTGCACGTGGCGCGGATCGAGCACCTGCTGCGGCGGTACGGGACGATGGTGACCGAGGTGCTCGACCTGATCGCGGCCGATCCGTCGCTGGGGGATCCGCTCGGCGCGTCCGACGACTACCTGAGGGCCGAGGTCGTCTACGCGGTCACGCACGAGGGGGCGCGGCACCTCGACGACGTGCTGACCCGGCGCACGCGGATCTCGATCGAGACGTTCGACCGCGGTACGGACTGCTGCGCGGAGGTCGCCGCGCTGATCGCCGGACCGCTCGGGTGGGGTCCGGAGCAGATCGAGCGCGAGATCGAGCACTACGTCGCGCGCGTCGACGCCGAACGGCAGAGCCAGACCATGCCGGACGACGAGACGGCCGATGCGGCACGGATGGGCGCGGCCGACGTCGTACCGGTCGCCCGGCCGGCGCAGACTCCGTAGCCAACCGGGATGACCTGCACCTGGCTGGCGAAACCGTCGTCGCCCAGTGCGCAACTCCGTAGCCGGCTACGCAATCCCGCACCGCACCGCGCGGCCGAGTCGGACTCCGTAGCCGGCTACGCAATCCCCGACTCGACGCGGGAAACCTCCGTGGCCCGGTGCGCAACTCCGTAGCCGGCTACGAAGACCACCAGCGGCCCGACTCCTACGCCGCCGTCTTCGCGCGCTTGTCGACCAGCGAGGCCGCCTGGTCGAACTCGGCATCGATCTCGGGGTTGTCGCGGTAGGTCATCAGGCTCACCACGACGGCGACCACGAGGTTCACGAGGAAGCCGGGCACGATCTCGTACAGGTCCGTCCCCCACGCGTCCCACGCGAAGACGGTGACCGCACCGGCGACCATGCCTGCGGCGGCGCCGATGTTCGTGAGGCGACGCCAGAACAGGCACAGCAGGATCGCGGGTCCGAACGATGCGCCGAACCCGGCCCACGCGAACCCGACGAGCTCGAGGATCGTGTCGCCGGGCTCGATCGCGAGCAGCGCCGCGACGACCGCGACGGCCAGCACGCAGCTGCGTCCGAGCAGGATCAGGGTGCGGGGGGCGGGCGGCGTCTTCGCTGCGAGCTTGTACAGGTCCTCGACGAGCGCCGACGAGCACACGATCAGCTGGCTCGAGATCGTGCTCATGATCGCGGCGAGGACGGCGGCCAGCACGAACCCGGCGACGAGCGGGTGGAGCAGGAGCTGCGACATCGTCAGGACCACCGTCTCGGGGTCGCCGAGCTCGGCACCGGTCTCGGCGAAGTACGCGACCCCGACCAGGCCGGCGGTCACCGCGCCGATCAGCGAGATGATCATCCAGGTCATCCCGATCCGGCGGGCGCTGGTGGCGGCGGCCGGGTTCCGCAGGGCCATGAAGCGCACGATGATGTGCGGCTGGCCGAAGTAGCCGAGGCCCCAGGCGGCTGCGGAGACGATGCTGACGAACGTGGCCCACGTCAGCGGTTCGCCGGCCAGCATCGACAGGTGGTCCGGGTCGACGGCGCGGATCGCGTCGAGCGTGTCGGCCGGTCCGCCGAGCTCGGCGATCGCGAGGATCGGGACGACGACCAGCGCGACCATCATCATCACGCCCTGGGCGACGTCGGTGAGGGAGGCGCCGAGGAACCCGCCGAACAGCGTGTACGAGAGCGTCACGCCGGCGACCAGCAGCATCCCGGCGAGGTACGGGGAGTCGAACGAGCTCTCGAAGAAGACGCCGCCGGCCACCATGCCGGACGACACGTAGAACGTGAAGAACACGAGCACGATGACGGCCGACGCGATGCGCAGCAGGTGGGTGTGGTCGCGCAGGCGGTTCTCGAAGAAGCTCGGGATGGTGATGGAGTTCCGCGAGACCTCGGAGTACGCGCGCAGCCGCGGGGCGACCAGACGCCAGTTCAGGTACGCGCCGACCGTGAGCCCGATCGCGATCCACGACTCGATCAGCCCGGCCACGTAGATCGCGCCCGGCAGGCCCATCATGAGCCACCCCGACATGTCGGACGCACCGGCACTGAGCGCGGCGGCCCAGGACGGGAGGTTGCGACCGGCCAGCATGTAGCCCTCGTGGTCCGAGGTCTGGCGGTAGGCGTAGTACCCGATGGCGATCATCCCGGCGAAGTAGATCGCCAACGCGATGATCTCGTAGGTCCGGTCGGACATCGTCGTCTCCCCTCGCCGATCCCGTCACGGTCTCACGGACCCGTACGCCTCGCGCGCCGCACGGCAGCGTGGGCGCGTCGGGTCGTACGTGCGCGTGGTGCTGTCGCGCCTACGATCGACGGGTGCCGCCGCGTTCCCCGCTCCCGCCTCGCCACGGCCTGCGCGCCGTGTGGCTGCGGACGCCGGACCGCGACCCGGCTGCGCCCGCGCCGTGGACCAGCATGGGGGAGTGGCTCCGTCAGCGGCTCCCGGAACGCGTCGACGTGGACGGTCTGCTCGCCGAGGGCCGGTTCGTCGACGACGCCGGGGATCGGGTCCGCGACGACGATCCGTACCGCCCGCACTCGTTCGTGTGGTTCCACCGCGACCTGCGCGACGAGCCCGTCGTGCCGGGCCGGGTCGAGCTCCTGCACCGCGACGAACGGCTGGTCGTGGTGGACAAGCCGGCGTTCCTGTCGACGATCCCGCGTGGGCGGCACGTGCGCGAGAGCGTGGTCGTACGGCTCCGCGAGGAGCTCGACCTGCCGGACCTGTCCCCGCTGCACCGGCTCGACCGGGTCACGTCGGGTGTGCTGGTGCTCGCGACGGAACGGCGGTGGCGCGGCCCGTACCAGCTGCTCTTCCAACGGCGCGAGGCGCAGAAGGTCTACCGCGCGCTCGCTCCCGTACGGCCGGGTCTGGAGCTGCCCACCGTGGTCCGCAACCATCTGGTCAAGCGGCGCGGGACGTTCCAGGTGGAGGTCGTGGAGGGCGTGGTCCCGAACGCCGAGACCCAGGTCTCGCTGGAGCGACGGATCGGCGATCTCGGGGTGTACCGGCTCGAGCCGCTGACCGGGCGCACGCACCAGCTGCGGGCGCACCTGCACGGGCTCGGGATCCCGATCGTCGACGACCCGCTCTATCCCGAGGTGCTCGACGTCGACGTGGACGACTTCGCGCGTCCGCTCCAGCTGCTCGCGAGCGAGCTGGCGTTCACCGACCCGGTCGACGGTTCGCCGCGGCGGTTCGTCAGCCCCCGCACGCTCCCGCTCAGCCCCGCGACACCCGCTGCGACACCCTGACGGCCGGACATGCCGAAGGCCCGGAGTCCGTACGGATTCCGGGCCTTCGCGTGGGGGTGGATGACGGGACTTGAACCCGCGGCCACCGGCACCACAAGCCGGTGCTCTACCAACTGAGCTACACCCACCGCGCGCACCGCGGCATCACCGCGTGCGGCGTAGAAAGCATACCGGGTCAGTCTGCGGGGTCCGAATCCTGGGTCCCGCCCTCCGCGCCCTTCCCGGTGAGCGACCCCGCGTACTTCTCCCCGAGGGCCTTGGCGGTGTCGCTGTCCGGGCCCGGCTGCGGGACGAAGACGGCCTCACGGTAGTACCGGAGCTCCTCGATGCTCTCCAGGATGTCGGCGAGCGCACGGTGGTTGCCGTTCTTCTCCGGGGAGTTGAAGTACGCCCGCGGGTACCACCGCCGCGACAGCTCCTTGATCGACGAGACGTCGACGATCCGGTAGTGCAGGTGCGCCTCCAGCTCGGGCATGTCGCGCGCGAGGAACGCGCGGTCCGTCCCGACTGTGTTGCCGGCGAGCGGGGCCTTGCCCGCCTCCGGAACGTGCTCACGGATGTAGTCCAGGACGAGCTGCTGGGCCTCGTCCATGCTCGTGCCGCCGTCGAGCTCGGCGAGCAGGCCCGACGAGGTGTGCATCTGCGTGACGACGTCGCCCATCTGCTCCACCGCTCCGGCCGGCGGTTTGATGATGACGTCCACGCCCTCGCCGAGCGGTTGCAGCTCGAAGTCGGTCACGACGGCCGCCACCTCGATGAGCGCGTCGTTCTCGAGGTCGAGCCCGGTCATCTCGCAGTCGATCCACACCAGCCTGTCCATCACGACACATCACCCTAGTCCCGACCGCCGACGAACGCGTCACGCACGCCTTCGGCCTGCACGCACGGATGGCTCGGATGACCCCGGGCCGCCGCTACTGTCTGCCCGTGGCCAGCAAGGACGACAAGCGCGCACGGCAGGCGCGCGCTGAGCAGATGCGCAAGGAGCGGGAGCGGCAGGAGAAGCGGCGCCGCAACATCATCACCGCGGTGATCGTGGTGGCGGTGGTGGCGGTGATCGCGGGTGCCGGGTTCGCTGTGAAGACGGCGATCGACAACAACGCGGACGTGGCGACCCGGGCTCCGGAGGGTCTGACCGACGGCAACGGCGTGCTCTACACCGCGGAGGACGCGGGTGGTTCTGGCGGTTCCTCCGACGCGGGTGGTACGGCCGGTGGTGATCCGGTCCAGGTGACGTTGTTCGAGGACTTCGCGTGTCCGCACTGCAAGTCGTTCGAGGCCTCGACCGGTGTGTGGCTCGACGAGCAGGTCGCTGCCGGCACCATCGAGGTCGAGTTCCGGCCCGTGTCCTTCCTGACCGAGTACTCCTCGGACGCGCTCGCTGCCTCGATGTGCGTGTTCGAGGAGGGCGGCGCCGAGGCGTACCGCACCTTCGCGACGCTGGCCTACGAGAACCAGCCCGCCGAGGGCGGCAACCTCGACGCGTCCGACTTCGTCCAGTTCGCGGAGGAGTCCGGCACCCCGGAGGCGGCCGACTGCATCCGCGGGCGTCCGTTCCGCGACTGGGCGTCGCCGGAGGGTGAGGCGACCAAGCAGGCGTTCGAGGACGAGGACTCCGAGGGCAACACGCTGTCGGGCACCCCGACCGTGTGGGTCGAGGGGACGACCGTCAACGGGCCCGAGGACGCCGACGGCAACCCGACGGTCCCGGGCACCGAGGACATCCAGCAGGCGATCCAGGAGGCGGGCGGCACCGCGGAGCAGTGACGCGCCTCTGACCGACGCCCGGTCGCGCACGGCCCCGAGCCGTCTGCGCGGCCGGGCGTTCGTTCGTACGGTGGGGTTCGGGCCGCGGATCCCCGCGCCCTCACGTCCATCCAACGAGAGGAGCAGGCGATGGCGACGCGCAGTGCAACGGTGCAGTGGACCGGTGGTCTTCAGGACGGGTCGGGGCAGGTCAGTCTCGACAGCTCGCACGTGGGCACGTTCGACGTCTCCTTCCCACGGCGGATCGCCGACGAGGCCGGTGGCGTCACCAGTCCCGAGGAGCTGATCGCGGCCGCGCACGCCTCGTGCTTCGCGATGGCACTGTCGGGTGGGATCGAGAAGGCCGGCGGTACGCCGGGGGCCACATCCATCACGGCCGACGTCACGGTCGGTCCGGACGAGGAGCAGGGCGGGCTGAAGATCTCGAGGATCGCGCTCGACGTCACGGTGTCGGCGGAGGGGATCAGCGCCGACGACTTCGACCGGGTCGCCGAGGAGACGAAGACCGGGTGCCCGGTCAGCAAGGCGCTCGCCGCCGTGCCGGAGGTCGTCCTGTCCGCCCGGCTGAGCGACTGAGCCACCCGTACGTCCGGGTGCCGGCCGCGCCCGCACGTACGGACGGGTGCCGGGTCGGCGGCGCCGGAAGCCGTCCGGCGCCGCCGAATCGGTGCGCCCGGCAGGATTCGAACCTGCGACCGGCGGATTAGAAGGCCGCTGCTCTGTCCAGCTGAGCTACGGGCGCGGACGGGCGCCAGTATGCCGCACTTCCGGACGGCGGCGTGACGGTCTTGGCCGCTGGCTAGGGTGTCGGTGTGTCCGAACCGTGGCGTGCCGCACCGCCCCCGCAGCCGGCCGCGGCCGCCGCGGCGCCCGTCCTCCTGCCTGACCTGCCCGACCCGATGCGCCAGCGCGGCCACGTCGTGCTCGTCGCCCTGATGTTCGTGATGGCGGCGGTCGGCGTCGTCGGGGCCGGCTTCTTCGCGATCACCTCCGGCGACGCGCGGGGCAGCGGCCTGAGCCTCCTGTACGCGCTGCTGCCGCTGCCCGCGCTGCTCGCGTGCTTCTTCTGGCTCGACCGCTACGAGCCGGAGCCGTGGCACTACAAGCTCGCGGCGGTGGTGTGGGGTGGCGTCGGAGCGGTCTCGATCGCTCTGGCGGCGCAGCTGACGATCGACTGGCTGTGGAGCCCGAGCCTGCCCGTGATGGCGACGGTGGTGGCGCCGCTGACCGAGGAGCCGGCGAAGGCCCTCTTCCTGGTCCTCACGTTCGTACGGATGCGCCGCGTGATCGACGGGCTGGTCGACGGTCTCGTCTTCGCGGGCCTGGTCGGTCTGGGGTTCGCGTTCGTCGAGAACGTCGGCTACTACGCGGGCTCGTACGTCGGGATCGACGAGACCACGATCGACGGGCCGTTCGCGACGACGATGACGTTCGTGCTGCGCGGGATCATGAGCCCGTTCGCGCACCCGATGTTCACTGCGGCGTTCGGCATCGCCGTCGGGATCGCGGTCACCGTGCGCTCCAAGCCGCTCAAGGTCCTGCTCTGGGTCGGCGGGCTGGTCGGCAGCATCCTGCTCCACGGGCTGTGGAACGCCGGCGCGTCCTTCGACGAAGGCGCATGGTTCCTCGTCGTGTACGTGCTCGTCGGTGGGCTGCTCGCCGGGCTGATCGTCCTGGCGGTGCTGGCGCGGAGCCGGCAGGGGCGCTTCCTGGCGCGCGCGCTGACCGATCTGGCCCGGCGCGGCTGGATGGTCCCCGACGAGATCCCGTTCATCGCAGCCCCGGCGTACCGTCGCAAGGCCGTGACGTACGCGCGGGAGCGCGGCGGCGACGTCGCCTCGCGCGCGACCCGCCGCTACCAGCGCGACGCGGTCACGACCGCGTTCCTGCACGCGGGGATCCTGGAGGGGAGACCCAAGCCGCAGGCCCGGGTCCGGGTCGAGCAGCTGCTCGGCGTGATGCGCGCCCTTCGGCCGTACGTCGTGCTGCCGCCGCCGATGCGCTTCTCCGCCCAGCCGGTCGCGCCGGGCTACCCGCCGTACGCTCCGCCCGCGCCGCAGGCCGGGGCCTTGTATCCGACGGCAGGGGCACCTGGCCCGTACGGCGCACCGCCCGGAGCACCTCCTGTGCCGCCCGCGGCCTGGCCGCCGCCGACCGCGCCGCCGCCCACGCCGGTCCCGCCCCAGGCGGAGCCTCCGTCGCGCGGGGGGCCGTGGTGAGCCCCACCACGTCCGTCCTGCGTGAGCGGCTCGCCCGTGCGACGCTTCAGGAACGCTCCACTAAGGTTTGCCATGGGCGCCGAGGTGCCCGCACGCGCCCGTACACTGTCCAGCGGAGGTTCGAGTGTCGACGGACGGCTCTACCGCGACGTTGCTCGCCGCACTTCTGAAGCTGCGTGCCGAGCTGAGCGGTGCTGCCCTCGGACTCGAGATCCCGGGCGCGCAGGACGGTCGCGACGCCCGCCAGGCCCTCGTCACGCAGCTCGACGACTACGTCCTGCCGCGGCTCGTCCAGCAGGACGCGCCGCTGCTGGCCGTCGTCGGCGGCTCGACCGGAGCCGGCAAGTCGACCCTGGTCAACTCCCTGATCGGACGGGCGGTCACGGAGTCCGGCGTGCTGCGCCCGACGACCCGCTCCGCGGTGCTGGTCCACCATCCGGACGACGCGGAGTGGTTCCAGCCGGACCGGATCCTTCCCGACCTCGCCCGGACGGCGAGCCAGACCAACGACGCCCGCTCGTTGACGCTCGTCGCCGCGCACACGGTGCCCCGTGGGCTGGCGATCCTGGACGCGCCCGACGTCGACTCGGTCGAGGAGAGCAACCGTCGTCTGGCCGGCGAGCTGCTGGCGGCCGCGGACCTCTGGTTGTTCGTCACCTCCGCCGCCCGGTACGCCGACCAGGTGCCGTGGGACTACCTCCGTGAGGCCGCGGACCGCAGCGCCGCCGTCGCGATCGTGCTCGACCGCACGTCGACGGAGTCGATGGGGGAGGTGCGCGGCCACCTGGCCCGGATGCTCACGGCGCGCGGACTGAAGGACTCGCCGCTGTTCACCGTGCTCGAGTCCAGCGTCGACAGCGAGGGCCTGCTGCCGCCGAGCGCGGTCGCTCCCATCCTCAGCTGGCTGCACGACCTCGCGGGGGACCCCGAGGTGCGCGCTGCCGTGGTCGCGCAGACGCTCGACGGTGCCGTGCGCAAGATCGTCTTCGCCGCGTTCGACGTGGCCGACCTGGTCGCCGAGCAGGGCGCGGTGACCGCCAGCCTCGTCGAGGACGTGGACCGTGCCTACACCGGCGCCGAGGCGGCCTTCGACAAGTCCGTCTCCGACGGGACCCTGATGCACGGCGAGCTCGCGGCGCGATGGCGCGACTTCGTCGGCGGCGACATGGGTCGCGGCGTCGACGACCGGATGGGCCGGATCCGCGACCGCATCGTCGACAGCGTGCGCGGCCGCCGGACGCGGGTCGCGGAGGTCCAGCAGGCCCTGGCGACGAACGTCGAGCTGCTGCTCCTCGAGCAGGCCGAGGCCGGTGCCCACGCCGCGTACCAGGCGTGGGAGGAGAACCAAGCGGGCGCCGCGCTGCTGCGTGGCGGGGATCGTGAGCTGGAGCGGGCGACCCGGACCGTACGGGCGCGTGCGGAGCGTGTCTCGCAGGACTGGGTCGAGGCGTGCACCGAGATCGTCCGGTCGACCGGGAGCGAGCGCAAGACATCGGCGCGGTTCCTGGCGCTGGGCACCCACGGCGCCGCGATCACCCTGGCCGTGGCGGTGCTCAACGAGCTCGCGACCCGTGAGGACGCGCACCACAGCGGCGGCGCGGCCGCGCGCGACCTGCTCGCGGAGACCTTCGGGGACTCCTCCGAGCATCTCCTGCAGACCGCGAAGGAAGATCTCCTCAGGCGGGCGGGGACCGTCCTGGTCGGAGAACGTCAGCGTTTCTACGACGCGCTGTCTCGGACGGCGGCATCGCCCGACGCTGCCGCTAGTATCCGGTCGGCGGCGCGGTCCGCAGAGGACGCCCGCCACCGCGACCTGATCCCCGACGACTGGGACAACCTGACGTGAACTCCACACCTCCCGCGCCGCTCTTCAGCTCGACCGGCGGCGACCTTGCTGCACGCGTCGACGGGCTCGCCCGAGCGACCGAGGCCGCGACCGGACGCATCGACGACGCGGTCGTCGCCGAGGCCGGCACGGTCGTGGGACGCGCCCGCGACCGGCTGCGGCTCTCCAGCGACCACACCGTGGTCGCGCTCGCGGGTGCGACCGGGTCGGGCAAATCGTCGCTGTTCAACGCGATCACTGGCGTCGAGCTGTCCGCCGTGGGCGTGCGCCGGCCGACCACCTCGTGGGCGATGGCGGTCGCATGGGGCGGCGGCCAGGCCCGCGACCTGCTCGAGTGGATGGGCATCCCGGAGCGCCAGCAGATGTCGCTCGGCAGCCAGCTCGGCGTCGTGCCGGACGAGGTGAACCTCGAGGGGCTCGTGCTGCTCGACCTCCCCGACCACGACTCGACCGAGGTCTCCCACCACCTGGAGGTGGACCGCCTCGTGCAGTACGCCGACGTGCTGGTGTGGGTGCTGGACCCGCAGAAGTACGCGGACGCGGCCGTGCACGAGCGCTACCTGCGGCCGCTCGCCCGGCACGCGGACGTGACGATGATCGTCCTGAACCAGATCGACAAGATCCCCACCGAGAAGTGGGACAGCACGTTGCAGGACGTACGGCGCCTGCTCGCAGAGGACGGCCTCCCGAACGTCGGGGTGTTCGCGGTGTCCGCGGCCCGTGGCGACGGCGTCGACGACCTCAAGCGCGCCCTGGTCCGGAAGATCCGCGACAAGCAGGCTGCGGGCACCCGCATCGGCGCCGACGTGGACCACGCGGCGCGGGCGCTGCAGCAGGCCAGCGGTGACGCCCCGGCGATCGGCCTGACCGACTCCGACCGCGACCAGTTCGTCGGAGCGCTGGTCGACGCCGCCGGGATCGACGCCGTGGCCGACGAGATGGAGAAGTCGCTGGTCTCGAAGGCGGTCTCGAAGACGACCTGGCCTCCGCTGCGGATGTTCGGCCGGTCCCGGACGAGCCCGCCGGCGGCCGTCTCGGCGCTCTCCGACGACGAGGCTCCGGTGCGGCTCCAGCGGTCGGCGACCGATGTGGCGGTCCGTGCCGTGGTCGACCGGGCGTCGGTCGGGCTGAGCTCGCCGTGGTTCCAGGCGCTGCGCCGGCGGGTCGTGTCCCCGAACGCCGACCTGGCCGACGAGCTGGAGAAGCGGATCGCGGCCGACGGTCCTTCCCTCGGCCGCCCGCCGATGTGGTGGGGCCTGTTCAACGTCATCCAGTGGTTGGCGCTGATCGCCACGGTCGGCGGTGCGCTCTGGCTGCTCGCGGTCGCGGGCGCCGAGATCACCGGTGATGCCGACATGCCGACGGTTGCGGGGATCGGCGTGCCGGTCCTGCTCGCCGTCGGGGGGTTGGTGGTCGGGCTCGTGCTGGCGCTGGTCGCGACCGTCGCTGCGAAGTCGTCGGCGTCCCGACGCGCACACGGTCTCGCCGACGCGATGCACGAGGTCGTGGCCGACGTGGCCCAGGAGCGCGTGCTCGACCCGATCGACGCCGAGCTCGGCGCGTACGAGCAGGCGCGCGTGGGACTCGCGACCGCGCTCGGACACCGCGCCTGACGGTCCACGTGGCTCGTACGGGCGGTGCTGGGTCCTGACCCTGCGTCCGTCGTCGGTCCGATCTGCGTCCACAAGGTCGTCGCTGTCCCCAGACCGGTCGCCGCGGCTCCCGCTGTCGCCGTCGGCAGACGATGCTCGTGTCGTCCCCGACGACAGGAGCGAACGATGAGCGACAACACCATGACCGTCTACGGCCACGTCGGCACCGAGGTCGACTTCCGCGAGAGCAACGCGTTCTGCTGGGCGATGTTCCGGGTGGGCTCCACCCCCCGGTACTTCGACCGCAAGCAGGGCATCTGGCGCGACCTGGAGACGGTCTGGATCACCGTCAAGGCGACCCGCACCCTCGCGGAGAACGTGAAGGCGTCGCTGACGGTCGGCGAGCCGGTCGTCGTGATCGGCCGGATCCGCACCCACACCTGGCAGGACCCGACGACGCGGGAGACGCAGCGCCGCGACGTCCTCGAGGCGACCGCCGTCTGCCACGACCTGAACCGCGGCACGACCACGTTCCGGCGCAACGAGCAGCCGGCGGCCACCGAGGCCACCGCCAGCGAGGGCGAGGTCGTCCGCGCGTTCGAGGCGAGCCAGGGCGAGCAGGCCCCGACCACCGGTGAGTCCCGGCAACCCGTGAGCGCCTAGTCTTGACTCATCATGGCTGACTACGTGTTCACGCTGCGCAACGTCCGCAAGTCCCTCGGCGACAAGGTCGTCCTCGACGACGTCACGCTCTCGTTCCTGCACGGCGCCAAGATCGGCGTCGTGGGCCCCAACGGCACCGGCAAGTCGACCCTGCTGAAGCTGATGGCCGGGATGGAGCAGCCCAGCAACGGCGACGCCTACAAGGACCCCGAGGCGAGCGTCGGCATCCTGCTGCAGGAGCCGCCGCTGACCGAGGGCACGACCGTCCTGGCGAACGTCGAGGAGGCCGTCACCGAGATCAAGGGCAAGCTCGACCGGTTCAACCAGATCAGCGAGGAGCTGGCCGACCCCGACGCCGACTACGATTCGCTGCTGGCGGAGATGGGCAACCTCCAGGCCGACCTCGACCACGCGAGCGCGTGGGATCTCGACTCGCGGCTCGAGCAGGCGATGGACGCGCTGCGCTGCCCGCCGCCGGACACGATCGTCGATCACCTCTCCGGCGGAGAGCGTCGTCGCGTCGCGCTGTGCAAGCTCCTGCTGCAGCAGCCCGATCTCCTGCTGCTCGACGAGCCGACGAACCACCTGGACGCCGAGAGCGTGCTGTGGCTCGAGCAGCACCTCGCCTCGTACCCCGGTGCCGTGCTGGCCGTGACGCACGACCGCTACTTCCTGGACAACGTCGCCCAGTGGATCCTCGAGCTGGACCGCGGCAAGACCCACCCGTACGAGGGCAACTACTCGACGTACCTCGACACCAAGAAGCAGCGCCTGGTCGTCGAGGGCAAGAAGGACGCGAAGCGTCAGAAGATCCTCGAGCGCGAGCTCGAGTGGGTCCGCTCGAACCCGAAGGCCCGCCAGGCCAAGAACAAGGCGCGTCTCGCGCGCTACGAGGAGCTGGCGGCGGAGGCGGAGCGCGGACGGGCGATCGATCTCGCCGAGATCAACATCCCGCCGGGCCCGCGTCTCGGCGACGTCGTGCTGGACACCAGCAAGCTCACCAAGGGTTTCGACGACCGGACGCTGATCGACGGACTGTCGTTCTCGCTTCCCCGGGCCGGCATCGTCGGCATCGTCGGCCCGAACGGTGTCGGCAAGACCACACTGTTCAAGATGATCGTGGGGGAGGAGGAGCCGGACGCCGGTGCCCTCACGGTCGGGTCGACGGTCAAGATCTCCTACGTCGACCAGAGCCGCGGCGGGATCGACCCGCAGAAGAACGTGTGGGAGGTCGTCTCCGACGGTCTCGACCACATCAAGGTCGCGAACTTCGAGATGCCCAGCCGGGCGTACGTCGCGTCGTTCGGGTTCAAGGGTCCCGACCAGCAGAAGCGCGCCGGCGTCCTGTCGGGCGGCGAGCGCAACCGCCTGAACCTCGCGCTCACCCTCAAGATGGGCGGCAACCTGCTGCTCCTCGACGAGCCGACCAACGACCTGGACGTCGAGACGCTCCAGTCGCTCGAGGACGCGCTGCTGGAGTTCCCGGGGTGCGCCGTCGTGGTCTCCCACGACCGGTGGTTCCTCGACCGGGTCGCGACCCACATCCTCGCGTGGGAGGGCGATGCCGACGAGCCCGCGAACTGGTTCTGGTTCGAGGGCAACTTCGCCGACTACGAAGCGAACAAGATCGAGCGCCTCGGCCCGGAGGCGGCGCGTCCGCACAGCGTCACGCACCGCCGCCTGACCCGCGACTGACACCGCTGCACGCGACGCGCCCCGACCAGCACGCTGGCCGGGGCGCGTGCGCGTTGTCCGCCGTGCCGCTGGTCGAGGCGCGAGCGGAGCGAGCGATCGAGACCGCTCGAGTTGCCGTTCCGCCGGTCGAGGCGCGAGCGGAGCGAGCGATCGAGACCACTCGGGCTGCGGTCCCGCCGGTCGAGGCGCGAGCGGAGCGAGCGATCGAGACCCGTCGGTCCACCTGGCTACGGAGACCCGCACCTGGCAGGGGAAACCTCCCTCGCCAGGTGACGGTTTCCGTAGCCGGCTACGGAAACCGTCAGCGTCACATCCGGTGGCCGCCGAGCGCGGTGACCACGCGCTCGAACACGCGGCCGATCACCTCGAACTCCTCGTCGGTCGCGTTGTCGAGCAGGTACTCCCGGACGCCGGTCACGTGGGTGTGGGCGGCGTCGCGGAGCTTGTCCATGCCCGCCTCGGTGAGGTGCGCGTTGACGCCCCGCCCGTCCGACAGGCACGACGCCCGCTCGACCAGCCCCGCCTTCTCCATCCGTGCGATCGTGTGGGTGACGCGGGAGCGGCTGTGGGCGACGCTCGACGCGATCACGGCCATCCGCAGGGTCTGGTCCTCGGCCTCGGAGAGCCGCACGAGGATCTCGTACTCGGGCATCGAGATGTCGTGCTCGCGCCGCAGGTCGCGGTCGAGCTGGTCGAAGAAGACGGTCGCACCGCCGAGGAACGACCGCCACAGCACCTGCTGCTCGGTCGTGAGCCAGCGGGTCATCGTCTGCGGGGGAGGGGTCGTGCTCGTCGTCATGTGACCCAGTGTACTCCCGGTTTAGTTGACACCTCAACAACATCTGCTACAGTGAGACGGGTTGGTTGAAACTGCAATCAGTTAGGAGGCGTCGCGATGGCTGACATCACCGTAGGCACCTGGAACTTCGATCCCACGCACACCGAGATCGGGTTCACCGTCCGTCACATCATGAGCAAGGTCCGGGGCACGTTCGAGAAGTTCGAGGCCCAGATCGTCACCCAGCCCGACATCACCACGTCGACTGCGACCGCCACGATCGACCTCTCGTCGGTCAACACCGGCACGGCCGATCGCGATGCGCACCTGCGGTCGAGCGACTTCTTCTCGGTCGAGTCGCACCCGTCGATGACGTTCACCTCGACGAGCGTGCTGCAGAAGTCCGACACCGCGTTCGTGCTCGTCGGCGACCTGACGATCAAGGACGTCACGAAGCCGGTCGAGCTCGCGGTCGAGTTCCTCGGTGAGGGCAAGGATCCGTGGGGCGGCACGCGCGTCGGCGTCGAGGCCACCACGTCGATCAGCCGCAAGGACTTCGGGATCGACTTCAACATCCCGCTCGAGGGCGACAAGGTCATGATCGGCGACAAGATCAGCATCCTGATCACCGGCGAGGCCGTCCTCGCCCAGTGACCAGCAGGGTCAGGCGTCGCTGACGCCGACCGCCCGCAGCGCGAGCTGCGCGTAGAGGTCCGCGATCCCCTCCGGGGTTCGCGGACCTTCTGCTTGGTACCACCGGACCAGGTCGATCGCCATGGAGATCAGCGCGAGCGCAGTCCCGCGTACGTCCTCGACGTCGAAGACGCCCTTGTCGACGCCGGCGCCGATCGCGTCACGGTAGACCTGCTCGATGTCGCGCCGGTAGCCGGCGACCTCGCGGCGGTGCTCCGGGGTGAGCGCGGCGATCTCGTACTGCACCACCCGCGCCTTCTGCTGGTGGACCGCGTGCCAGCGGGTGAACTCATACTGCATCAGCCGCAGGCGCTCGACGGGGTCCTCCGACGAGGCGTACACCTCGCGAACCATGGCGAGCGTGTCAGCGTGGCCGAACGAGCTCACCTCGTAGAGCAGCTGCTCCTTCGACGCGTGGTGGACGTACAGGGCGGCCGGGCTCATCCCCGCGCGGGTCGAGATGTCCCGCGTCGTCGTCGCATGGAACCCGCGCTCGGCGAACGCCTCGATCGCAGCCTCGATCAGCCGCTGACGACTGGTGGGTTCTGACATGGCCGGCTCCTGGGGTGACGATGCTGGTGCACGCACGGCCGTCCCTGTGGGACCCCCGTCACGGCTAAGCGCGCGCTTAGTACACTCTAGGGGATCGAGACCACACCGCACGGAGGCACTCCCATGAAGCGAGCCATCTACGACTCCGACCACGAGGCGTTCCGTGCGTCGGTCGCCGAGTTCGTCGAGCGCAACGTCCTTCCGAACGTCGACCAGTACGTCGACGACAAGGGCCTCCCGCGAGACTACTGGCTCGAGGCGGGCAAGCAGGGCCTGTTGGGCCTCGAGATCCCCGAGCAGCTCGGTGGCGCCGGAGCCGAGGACTTCCGGTTCAACGCGGTCCTCGCCGAGGAGCTGTCGAAGGTGAACGCCGCGCTGCCGTCGTGCACCGGCATCCACTCCGACATCGTCGCGCCCTACCTCGTCGAGCTGACGACCGACGAGCAGAAGGAGCGCTGGCTGCCGCGGTTCTGCACCGGCGAGCTGCTGACCGCGATCGCGATGACCGAGCCGTCGGGCGGGTCCGATCTCGCCGCGCTCAAGACCACCGCCGTACGGGACGGTGACTCCTGGGTGATCAACGGCTCCAAGACCTTCATCACCAACGGGTGGTCCGCCGACCTGGTCGTCGTCGCGGCCCGCACCAGCCCGGAGAAGGGCGCGAAGGGCATCACGCTGTTCGCGGTCGAGACCGGGATGGACGGGTTCACCCGGGGCCGCAAGCTCGACAAGGTCGGCCAGACCGAGTCGGACACCGCCGAGCTGTTCTTCGCCGACGTCCGGGTCGGCGACGAGCAGGTCATCGGTGAGGTCGACCGCGGGTTCATCGCCATGATGGAGCGGCTCCCGCAGGAGCGTCTGTCCTGCGCGGTCTCGAACGTCGCGCACGCCAAGCAGATCCTGCTGGAGACGATCGACTACGCGAAGGAGCGCAACGCCTTCGGCCAGCCCATCGGCGCGTTCCAGCACAACAAGTTCCTGCTCGCCGAGCTCGTCACGCGGATCGAGTCGGTCGAGGCCTACGTGGACGCTGCCGTCCTCGCGCACACGAAGCGCGAGCTCACCGCGATCGACGCGGCGAAGGTCAAGTGGCTGTCCTCGCAGGTGCAGAACGAGGTGCTCGACCACTGCGTGCAGCTGCACGGGGGGTACGGGTTCATGAACGAGTACCGCGTGGCGCGCGCCTGGCGCGACGCCCGCGTCACCAAGATCTGGGCGGGGTCGAACGAGATCATGAAGGAGCTCATCGGCCGCGACCTCGGGCTCTGACCGGTCGGTCGGACCCACCCTCTCGGGGAACCGAATCAACGACGAGAAGGACTCTGACATGACTGAAGCCGTCATCGTCTCCACCGCACGGTCGCCGATCGGGCGTGCGTTCAAGGGCTCGCTGAAGGACATGCGTCCCGACGACCTGACCGTGCAGATGGTCCGCGCCGCGCTCGACAAGGTCCCGGAGCTGGATCCGCGTGACATCAACGACCTGATCCTCGGCTGCGGCCTGCCCGGCGGCGAGCAGGGGATGAACATGGGTCGCGTGGTCTCCGTGCTCCTCGGGTACGACTTCCTCCCCGGGACCACGGTCACGCGCTACTGCTCCTCGAGCCTCCAGACGACCCGGATGGCGTTCCACGCCATCAAGGCCGGCGAGGGCGACGCGTACATCTCGGCCGGAGTCGAGACCGTCAGCCGCTTCGCGAAGGGCAACAGCGACGCGATCCCCGGCCAGGAGATCACGAACCCGGTGTTCGACGACGCGGTGACCCGTACGGACAAGCTCGCGCAGGGAGGCCAGACCTGGACCGACCCGCGCGAGGACGACCAGCTCCCCGACGTCTACATCGCGATGGGCCAGACCGCGGAGAACGTCCAGCAGGTCATCGGCATGAGCCGCGAGGAGCAGGACCGCTTCGCCGTGCGCAGCCAGAACCTCGCCGTGCAGCGGATCGAGGAGGGCTTCTGGGACCGCGAGATCGTCCCGGTGACCCTGCCCGACGGCACCCAGGTCACGGCCGACGACGGCCCGCGGCCCGGCACCACGTACGAGAAGGTCTCGCAGCTCAAGCCGGTCTTCCGTCCCGACGGCACCGTGACCGCCGGCAACGCGTGCCCGCTCAACGACGGCGCCGCAGCGCTCGTGATCATGAGCGACACGAAGGCGAAGGAGCTCGGCCTGACGCCGCTCGCGCGGATCGTGTCCACCGGCGTGACCGGCCTGTCGCCGGAGATCATGGGTCTCGGCCCGGTCCAGGCGATCCCGCAGGCGCTGAAGAACGCCGGCATGAGCCTGGGTGACATCGATCTGTTCGAGATCAACGAGGCGTTCGCGGTCCAGTCGCTCGGCTCCGCCCAGCAGCTCGGCATCGACGAGGACAAGCTGAACGTCAACGGCGGCTCGATCGCGCTCGGCCACCCGTTCGGCATGACGGGTGCCCGGATCACCTCGACGCTGATCAACGGTCTGCAGTGGCACGACAAGCAGTTCGGCGTCGAGTCGATGTGCGTCGGCGGCGGCATGGGCATGGCGATGGTGCTGGAGCGGCTCTCGTGAGCGCCGGCACGAGGCGGTTCGACGGCCGTACGGCGATCGTCACCGGCGCGAGCCGCGGGATCGGCCTCGGCATCGCCGAGCGGCTCGTCGAGGAGGGCGCCCGGGTCTGCATCACGGCGCGCAACGACGAGGCGCTCCAGGAGGCCGTGGTCCACCTCGGCGGGCCCGAGGTCGCGATCGGCGTGGCCGGGAAGGCCGACGACGAGAGCCACCAGGACGAGGTGATCGCGAAGACGATCGAGGCCTTCGGGTCCGTCGACCACCTGGTCAACAACACCGGGATCAACCCGGTCTACGGGCGCATGATCGACATCGACCTCGCCGCGGCGGCCAAGATCTTCCAGGTCAACGTGCTCAGCGCGCTGGCGTGGACGCAGAAGGTCTACGGCGCGTGGATGGAGGCGAAGGGCGGCTCCGTGGTCAACGTCGCCTCCGTGGCCGGGATCAAGCCCGCGCCGGGGATCGGCTTCTACGGCGCCAGCAAGGCGATGCTGATCCACGTCACCGAGGAGCTCGCGGTCGAGCTCGGCCCGAACATCCGGGTGAACTCGGTCGCGCCCGCGGTCGTGAAGACCAAGTTCGCCACGGCCCTGTACGAGGGCAAGGAGGACGAGGTGTCGGCTGCGTACCCGCTGAAGCGGCTCGGTGTGCCGGACGACATCGGCTCGGCGGTGGCGTTCCTGCTGTCCGACGACGCCGCCTGGCTGACCGGACGCAACCTGGTGATCGACGGCGGACTGACGCTGACCGGCGGAGTCTGACCCGGTCCTCGCCGGCTGGCAGCACGGCAACGGCTGGCTACGCAGACCCGCACCTGGCTGGGGAAACTTCCCTCGCCAGGTGCGGGTCTTCGTGGCTGGCTACGGAGACCGCCAGGCCGTCAGGACCTCGGCTACGGAGACTGCCAGGCCGTCAGGACCTCGGCTACGGAGACTGCCAGGGTCCTCAGGACTTCGCGGCTGCGAGGCCGGCGGCGATCAGCGGCTCGGTGGACTCGCCGATCCGGTCGAACCCGGCGCCCACGGTCTGGCCCTGGGTGAACCGGTAGTGGATCCCCTCGGTGATGATCGCGAGCTTGAAATAGCCGAGCGCGAGGTGGAACCCGATCGAGGACACGTCGCGCCCGCTGCGGGCGGTGTAGCGAGCGAGCACCTCGTCGACGCTCGGGTAGCCCGGCGCGGCGGTGGCGGTCGCGACGACGTTGTTGCTGTCGTTGCGACCCATCTCCTGGTACACGATCGTCAGCGCGACGTCCGACAGCGGGTCGCCCAGCGTCGCCATCTCCCAGTCGAGCACCGCGGTGATCCGGTCGCCGTCCTCGACGTCCACGAGCGCGTTGTCGAGCCGGAAGTCGCCGTGCACGATCGAGGCGTCGGAGGATGCCGGCACGTTCGCGCCGAGGTAGTCACGCAGCTCCTCGTACCCGGCGAGCTCGCGGCTCTTCGAGGCCTCGGCCTGCTTCGTCCAGCGTCGGACCTGGCGCTCCAGGTAGCCGTCGGGTCGTCCGAACTCCTCGAGCCCGACGGACGCAGGGTCGACCGCGTGCAGGTCGGCGAGGGTGTCGACGAGCCGTCCGGCGATGTCCGCGGTCCGCTCCGGACCCAACGGCGCGAGCTCGTCGGCCCGTCGGATCGCGAGACCCTTCTCCTTGCTCATCACGTAGAACTCGGCGCCGATCACGTCGGCGTCGGTGCAGTGGACGTACGCCTTCGGCACGGGGACCGCGGTCGGGGCCAGCGCGTTGATCACCGTGAACTCACGGCCCATGTCGTGCGCGGTCGCGAGCACGTGGCCGAGCGGCGGGCGCCGTACCACCAGCGAGGTCGTGCCGTCCGTGACGTCGTAGGTGAGGTTCGACCGCCCACCGGCGATCACCGAACCGGACAGCGGGCCCGAGACCAGGCCGGGCGCCACCTCGTCGAGGTAGGCGCCCAGCCGGTCGAGATCGAGCCCGGGAAGCTCCTCGGGCATTCGCGTCAGTCCTTCGGTCCGCCGGCAACGTAGATGACCTGGCCCGAGACGAAGCCGGACTCCTCGCTGGTCAGGAACGAGGCGGTCGCCGCGATGTCCTCGGGCTGCCCGACGCGGGCGACCGGGATCTGCTGCGCGGAGAACGTCTTGAAGTCCTCGTAGTCCACGCCGAGCCGCTTGGCGGTGTCGGCGGTCATCTCGGTCTCGATGAAGCCCGGGGCGATCGCGTTGGCGGTGACGCCGAACTTGCCGAGCTCGATCGCGAGGGTCTTCGTGAAGCCCTGCATGCCGGCCTTGGCGGCTGAGTAGTTGACCTGGCCGCGGTTGCCCAGCGCCGAGGTGGAGGACAGGTTGACGATCCGTCCGAACTTCGCCTCGACCATGTGCTGCTGGGCCGCACGGGCCATCAGGAACGCGCCGCGCAGGTGGACGCCCATCACCGAGTCCCACTCGGCGACGCTCATCTTGAACAGCAGGTTGTCGCGGGTGATGCCGGCGTTGTTGATCAGGATCGTCGGTCCGCCGAGCTCGGCAGCGACGCGCTCGACGGCTGCGGCGACGGCAGCCTCGTCGGAGACGTCGGCTCCGACGGCGATCGCCTTGCCACCCTCGGCGGTGATCGCGTCGACGGTGCCCTGGCAGGCCGACTCGTCGAGATCGACGACGGCGACGGCGTGTCCGTCGGCCGCGAGACGCTTGGCGACGGCGGCGCCGATGCCGCGGGCGGCGCCGGTCACGATGGCGGTGCGCTGCTGGCTCACAGGTACTCCTCGGTGGGACGGGTCTGGTGCTCGCACTAAGCGGTTGCTTAGCAACGTACCCCATCGCGCGTGAAGCGAGACACACAGGGGACGGGGGTCACCCTGCCACCTCGACCTCCACCGTGCCACCATCGCTGTCGTGGACCACCGCTACGCCTGCCCGTTGCGCTGGGGCGACATGGACGCCCTCGCGCACGTCAACAACGTGACGTACGCCGACTACCTGCGGGAGGCGCGGCACGCGATGGAGCGCGACGGCGTCCTCGACCCGGGAGCCGGCACGGTGAAGGTCCTCGAGCTCGAGTACCGCGCACCCCTGGTCTTCCGCAGCACGCCGGTCACAGTCGAGTCGACGGTGACGGCGGGGGGAGCGGCGGGCGAGACGGTGGTCGAGCAGTCGATCCTCGACCGCGCCGACGACGGAGCGGTGACCGAGTACGTCCGGGCCAGGACCGAGCTCGGTCCGTCGCCGTCCCCGGTGGTGGCGGACGAGCGGCTGCGGTTCAGGGTGCCCGTCGCCCTGCGGATCGCCGACCTCGGTGCGGAAGGCGCCGCAGACGAGGTCGCGATGCTCGACCTCCTCCAGGAGGGGCGGGTCCAGATGCTGTTCGGGCTGAGCGGGAAGGAGTCCGGCCACCGCGTGGTCGCGCGGAGCACCTTGTGGATGTACGGCGCTCCGCGCTACCGCGCCACCCCGTACGAGGTGAGGTCGGGCGTGGGCAGGATCGGACGGTCGAGCTTCGAGCTGGTGAGCCAGCTCGTGTCGTCCGAGCACGAGGGAGCGCCGGTCGTGCTGGGCCGGACCAGCGTCGTCCTGGTCGGGTTCGACCGCGCGACCCAGCGGTCCCGCCCGTACACCGAGCGCGAGCGTGCCCTGCTCGAACCGCACCGGATCGACCTCGTCGACGACGCGCCGACGGACACCCCGACGCATCCTTGATCGCGGCCGCGACAATGGGGGGCGTGACTCAGCGCAGCGACGAGCAGACGTTCTACGAGGCGATCGGCGGACGCGAGACGATGGCCGCGATCGTCGACGCCTTCTACGAGGGAGTCGCGACCGACCCGGTGCTGCGTCCGATGTACCCGGAGGAGGACCTCGCCGGTGCGCGCGAGCGCCTGACGCTGTTCCTGACGCAGTACTGGGGCGGCCCGACGACCTACTCCGAGACCCGCGGTCACCCGCGCCTGCGGATGCGGCACGCGCCGTTCCTGGTCACGCCGACCGCGGCCGAGCACTGGTTGCGCCACTTCCGGGCCGCGCTGGACACCGTCGCCCTGGACCCGGAGCACGACCGCGAGTTCTGGGCCTACGTCACCCACGCGGCGCAGTTCCTGCTGAACGCGCACGACCCCGAGTAGCGGCGGCGGCGCGACGTACGGGTCGGCCCGCGGCACTTCGTACGGGTCGGCCCGCGTCTGGCGGTGCACGTGCCTGCGTTCGGACCGCGGGCGCGCTACGGGAACGGAGGTGCCTGCGTTCGAGCCGCGGGTTGGTGCCTGCGCAGGCATCACGGTTCGACCGCGTACGCGATCCGCGCACGTGCCTGCGTACGAGCCGGGAGCGGGTAGCGAACGCAGGCATCTCGGTCTCCCGCTCCAGCCGGGACCGGCCGCGGAAGCCGTACGCGCGTCGGACGTGCCGGCGTTCGGACCGCAGGCGCGCCACCTGGCTACGGAGACCCGCACCTGGCTGGGAAAACCATCAGGGGCCCAGTGCGGAATCCCGTAGCCGGCTACGGAGACCGCCAGGCGAGACAGGCCACCCCGCCGACTGGCAGACCCGACCGCCGCTACAGCGCGTCGTCCGGCGTGGCCTGGTCGGCGATCGCGGCGTTGCGGGCGTCGTCGCCGTCCACGCCGTCGCGGGGCGGCTGGCCGTACGCGACCGCGTGGGCGTACGGGACGTCGATGCCGAGCCGCTCGAACTCGTTGAGCACCCGCTCCCGCAGCTCGCGGATCACGGCCCACTGCTCCAGCGGCGCGGTCTTGATCGCCGTGCGCACCATGATCCCCTCGGCGCTGATGGCGTTGACGCCCCAGACCTCCGGAGGCTCGAGGATCTTCGTGCGCCACTCCTCGTCCTCACGCATCCGCTCGGCGACCGCGATGAGGGTGTCGCGGACCTCGTCGATGTCCTCGCCGTAGGCGACCGGGATGTCCATCACGGCACGGGCCCAGTTCTGCGACATGTTGCCGACTCGCGTGATCTCGCCGTTGCGGACGTACCAGACCGTGCCGTCCACGTCGCGGATCCGGGTGATCCGCATGCTCACGGCTTCGACGGTGCCGTCGGCAGGCCCGAGGTCGACCCAGTCGCCGACGCCGTACTGGTCCTCGAAGACCATGAAGATGCCCGACACGAAGTCCTTGACCAGGCTCTGGGCGCCGAAGCCCAGCGCCAGACCCACGATGCCGGCCGAGGCGAGCAGCGGACCGATGTTGTAGCCGAGCTGCGCGATGATCATGAGCACGACGATCGAGGCGATCACGGCGGTGCTGATGCTCTTCAGCAGCGAAGCCAGGCTCTCGGCGCGCAGCGCCCGGCGCTGGTTGATCGGCGCCGCACGGCCGAGAGCCCCGGGCATCGCGGTGGTGCCGGCGCGGCGCGCGACCTTGTCGATCACGCGGTTGAGCAGCCAGCGGGCGAAGATCCCGATCAGGATCAGGATCAGGATCGACAGCGGCTTGGCCAGGAAGATGTTGCTCATCTCGGCCAGCGTGTCGTTGCCGGTCCACTTGTGGACCAGCCGACACGTCGTGTTGTCCGGGTCGGTCCAGCACTCGTTGTCGAAGGGCAGCGCGGTCATCACCGTCCCGACGGTAGCGACCGTGCCTCGGCTGTTCCAGCGGCTCACCGCTCCCGGCAGCGCACCGGGTCGCTGATCAGCGGGGGAGCGGCCCGACCGGGTCCGGGGGTGCCGGACGGTCCCACGGCACCTCCGCGTGCGTGCACGCGGCCTCGACCTCCGCCGCGAGCGCAAGCAGCAGCGCGTCCTCGCCCGGGGCCGTGGCCAGCATCGTCCCGACCGGCAACCCGTCGGAGGTCCACGCCGTCGGCAACGAGACCGCCGCGCTGCCTGTGACGTTCCACACGGAGGTGTACGGGGTGAACGCCTTCTGCGCCGCGAAGTCCGCAGCCGGGTCGTCGTCGTCGCGGATGGAGCCGACCGCCGCCGGGAGCTGCCCGAGCGTCGGGGTCAGGATGACGTCGAGGTGGGCGTACGCGTCCAGGGTGCGGCGCTCGGCCTCGCGCATGGCGCGCAGCGCCTCCAGGTGCTCGACGCCGCTCGCGGCTCGCCCGAGCTCGCGCTCCCACCGGGTGAGCGGGCGCAGCAGGTGCTCGGACTCGGGGGGTACGGGGGCGCTCGCCGCCCCGACGAACCACGCCGTCTCGAACGCCGCGACGGTGTCCGGCCCGAACGGCGGCTCGACGTCGACCACGGTGTGCCCGAGTCCGGACAGCAGCCGGGTCGCCTCCTCGTACGCCGCGAGCACCGTGTCGTCGACCGGGGCGTCGCTGATCACCGGGGTCGCGAAGCGGCCGATCCGCAGGCGCGGCGGGCGCGTCCCGGCGGCGTCCAGGAACGTACGGCCGGTGCCGGCGAGCACGTCGAGCAGCGCCGCCGCGTCGGCGACGGTCAGCGCGAGCGGGCCGTGGACCCCGAGCCCGACCGGGTCGACCTCGTCCGGGCGCACCCGGATCAGCCCGCGCGACGGCTTGTGGCCGACGAGCCCGCACGACGAGGCCGGGATCCGGATCGAGCCGCCTCCGTCCGAGCCGGCCGCCACCGGGAGCAGACCCGAGGCGACTGCCGCGGCGGCCCCGCCGGACGACCCGCCGGCGCCGCGGGTCAGGTCGTACGGTGTGCGCGCCGGCGGCGCGACGTCGGGCTCGGTGTAGCAGGGGAGTCCGAGCTCCGGCGTGCTCGTCTTGCCCAGCACCGGCATCCCCGCGTCGCGCACCCGCTCGGCGATCGTGGCGTCGACGTCCGGCACGAAGTCGGCGAACGCGGCCGACCCGAAGGTCGTCCGGACGCCCCCGGTCGGCGTCAGGTCCTTGAGCGCGGTCGGCACGGCGTACAGCGGAGGCAGGTCGGCGGCGGGCGCGGCCAGCGCGTCTCGGGCGGCCCGGGCGGCGGCGAGGGCAGGCTCGGCGGTGACGGTGACGAAGGCGCCGACGGTCTCGTCTAGCACCGCGATGCGCTCGAGACGTCGCTCCACCTCCTCGACGGGGTCGGCCGCGCCGGTCCGGAACGCGGCGGCGAGCGCCAGAGCGCCGTGGGCTTCGGGGGGAGTCGAGGCCATGGCCCGAGTGTAGGGCGGGTTCGCCGGTCAATCCGGCGACGAGGTGACCGCACCGCGCGGCTAGACTGACGCCCATGCTGAGCCGCAGCCGCACCGCAGTCCGTACTTTCGCCGCGAGCCTCGCCGTCGCCGCACCGCTCGGTGCGGTCGCGCTGGCCGGTCCGGCGGCCGCCGACACCCCGTCGGGCTGGGAGGACGGCACGCCGATGTCGACCCTGGACGTGCTGCTGATCTTCGTCGGCATCCCGGTCGCGCTCGCGCTGGTCCTCACGCTGTTCGGCTACGTCCTCGCACGACGGACCAAGCCGAGCTACGAGCAGTACGTCGCCGGGGGTCCGCAGGGCCCGCCGCTGGAGGCCTCGGCGTCGCGGGCCGAGCTGGCCGGCGGTCACTGAGCCGCACCGCAGGAGGCATCCGATGAGCTTCTCCCGTCCTGGCGCCGTCGATCTCTCGGCGCTGAAGAACGCCGCCACGTCGAAGCCGCCGTCGTCTGCCGGCGCCGCGCCCGCAGGCGCGACCTGGGTCGTCGACGTCACCGAGCAGAACTTCCAGCAGATCCTCACCGAGTCGGCGAGCCACGTCGTCGTGCTGTCGCTGTGGACGTCGCGGGCCGAGCAGAGCGCCAGCTTCAACGCGCTGCTGGGTCGCGTCGCGGACTCCTACGGCGGGCGGCTGCAGCTTGCGCAGATCGACGTCGACACCAACCCTCAGATCGCGCAGATGCTCGGCGCCCAGGGCGTCCCGTTCGTGCTCGGGGTCGTCAAGGGCCAGCCGGTGCCGCTGTTCCAGGGCACGGCGGACGAGCCCGAGGTCCGCCAGTACTTCGACGAGCTGCTCCGCGTCGCCGAGGCCAACGGCGTGACCGGCACCGCCGCCCCGTCCGGGGGCGCGGCTCCCGTCGAGGAGGAGCCGGCGGACGACCCGCGGTTCGCGGCTGCCGACGACGCTTACGCCGAAGGGGACTTCGCCACGGCCGTCGCCGAGTACGAGAAGCTGGTCGCCGCGAACCCGGCCGACTCCGAGGCTGCCGAGCGGCTCGCGGGCGCGAAGCTGTTGCAGCGCACCTCCGGCGTGGACCTCAACGACGCGCGTGCTGCTGCCGCCGACGATCCCGCCGACGTGGACGCGCAGCTGCTGGTCGCCGACCTCGACGTCGCGGGCGGTCACGTCGACGACGCCTTCGGCCGCCTGATTGACCTGGTCCGCGCGACGGCGGGCGACGAGCGCGAGCGGGTCCGTGCCCGTCTCGTGGAGCTCTTCACCGTGGTCGGCACGGATGATCCGCGGGTCGGTCAGGCGCGACGCGCCCTCGCCTCCGCGCTGTTCTGAGCGACGCAGTCCGGGCCGACGCGTACGCCCGGTCTGCGCATACACGTCCGGATGGTGTCGCCCCCCGGGTCCCCACCGGCCGGTCTGCATACTGGAGCCATGCGTCGGGTCGGGGGTGTGACACTCGTCGGACTCGGCGTCCTGCTCGTGCTCGTCGCGACGTCGGTCGCGGTGGCGCTCGGCCCCGACGACCAGGTCCGCACGGGTCCGCACGCCATCGAGGTGAGCGACCGCGCGATCGCGACCGCCCCGGGGGTTCTCGCGTACGCCGGACCGCAGGTGAGCGTGGTCGCGGACCTGGGTGACGAGCGGCCGGTCTTCATCGGGCTCGCGCACCCCGTCGACGTCGACGACTACCTCGGCGGGACCGCGCACGAGGAGGTGGCGACGTTCGCGCTCCCGTGGGAGGTGAGCACGGACGACGTCGACGGCGACCCGTACCTCCCCGCCGCTCCGACCGCGCTCGACTGGTGGTGGGCGGACGCCGCCGGCGTCGGCAAGGCCGAGCTGCGGTTCGACCTTCCGTCGGACTCCGCGTCGCTGGCGGTGCTGGCGCTCGGTGACGGTGACCTCGAGGGTCTGCGGATCAGCGCCGCGTACGAGTGGCCGGGCGGCTTCGGGATCGCGGTCGGGTCCGCTGCGGCCGGGATCGGTCTCGTCGGGATCGGGCTGGCGCTGCTGCGGGTCCGGCCGTTCGTCCGGCGTCGCCGGGCCGATCCCGCCGCGCTGGCCGACGACGAGTGGGAGGTGCCGTGGCCGGAGACCGACCCGGCCGACACCGACACGCTCGACGACTTCCTCGAGGAGGTGCGATGACGGCCGGCCTCCGTTCCCGCCCCGTACGGCTCGGAGCGCTCGCCCTGGCGGTCGGGGTGCTCGCGGCCGCGCTCGCGGGCTGCGGTGTGGTCCCGGTCCGCAAGGACGCTCCCGCGGGCAAGATCGCCGCCGCACCGGACGACGTCGACAGCATCTCGGGGACGTACGAGGAGGCGCGCGAGTTCGGGATGGCCGCGCTCGACGCTGAGACGCTCGCGCTCGTCGAGGGCGGTTCGATGCTGGCGATCGACACCGGCGCGATCCAGGTCGCCCGGCTCCTCAACGGCGTCACCGCCACCGGGAGCGGTACGTCCACGTGGGAGACCGAGGAGCAGTACACGCCGCGCCTGGACGCGTACCCGCTGTGGTTCGTCACGATCGCCGCCGACGACGAGCGGTCGCGGCGACAGCTGCGGGTGTTCTCGCGCCCGTCGGCGGTCGCGCCCTGGCGGCTGGTCGCCGGGCCGGAGACGTTCGGCTCGACCGCGCTCCCCGAGCCGGCCGTCACCGACGGCGCCCTGGACGTGCTCGATGCCGACGACGGCGCGGGGCTCGCCGCGTCGCCCCAGGAGGCTCTGGACGACTACGCGGCTGCGCTGGACGCCGACGCCGCCCCGGGCGAGGCCGCCACCGACTCGTTCGTGCAGCAGATGCGTCGCCAGGAGGCTGCGTTGCTGGCCGAGCATCCCGGGCTCGGGCTCGAGCGCTCCTGGGCGGTGCAGCCCGACCTGTACGCCTTCCGCACCCGCGAGGGCGGGGCACTCGTGGTCGGCACCCTGCTCCGCCAGGACGCGTACACCCTCAGGCAGGGGGCCGTGGTCCGCTGGCCGGACGACTCCGAGCAGCGCGCACACCTCGGTGACCCCATGGGCGGGCCCGGTGTCCTGCGCTACTACCACGAGGTGCTGATGTACGTCCCGCCGCAGGGTGACAGCGGGACGCCGCGCGTGATCGGGCAGTACGGCGGGGTGGTCGGCCGCGCGGACGGCGACGGGCAGGCGGCGCTGGTCCCGCCCGCGCCGACCGAGACCGCGCCCGGCGAGACCCCGCCTGCCCCTGGGGAGACGGCACCGGCGCCCGGCGAGACGGCACCCGCCCCTGGGGAGACGGCACCTGCGCCCGGCGAGACGGCACCCGCGCCCGCGCCCGGCGAGACCGAGGCCCCTCTCCTGCCTGGCGCGACGCCGGACTCCTAGCCCGCGTCGCCGGCGAACGGCGTGCCGGCCTCGCGGTACGGTGCGTCGGGATCGGCGTCGAGACCGTCGAGCAGCCGGATCGTCGCGGCGGTCCCGTGCTCACGGACGTCATCGGCCGTACACCAGTGCACCGCGGCGATCTCGGTCGGCTGGAGCGTCATCGCCTCGTCGTCGGAGAACGGCTCGACCTCGAACACGAACAGCACCGCGTCGTCCCACGCGCTCCACGGCGGCAGGTAGTTCACGGTCACCAGGCGGCGGACCCGCGCGGTGACACCGAGCTCCTCGCGCAGCTCGCGGACGATGGCCCCGGCCGGCGACTCCGACGGGTCGACGACGCCGCCCGGCAGATCCCACTCCCGCTTGTACGTGAGCTCGCACAGCAGCACCCGGCCCGACTCGTCGCGCACGAGCGCCTGCGCGATCGCGCGCTTGCGGGGGAGCGCCGCGTTGAGCATCGCGACGAATCCCTCGCGGCTGCCGGGCTGCGGGTCGTCCGACAGCCGCGACACGAGCTCCTCGTCGCTGCGGTGGGCGTGCCGGACGACGCCGTCGCGCCGCAGTCCCGCCCGGGCTGCGGCGCGCCGGTCCGCCACGGCGTCGAGCGACACCAGTGCCTGCACCCGGGTCACCCCGAAGTCCTCGAACGCCCGGGCGACCGCCATCGCGATGGCCGTCGACCGCTCCGGCTCCTCGGTCGGGCCGAGGTCCCACGAGACCGTCGCGGTGTGGTCGTCGAACGACGAGACCGTCACCGTCCCGAGCATGGCGCCGGGCGGCCCGAGCCCGTCGTGGTCCACCACGGCGTACGTGCCGTCGCCGGCGTCCTGCAGGTCGAGGTCAGGCACCGGCGATCTCCCACCACGTCACCGACAGCGCCGGCAGCCGGAGCACCGCGGAGCACGGCTGCCCGTGCAGCGGCTCGTCGTCGGTCGTGACCGTGTCGCCGCGCTGCGTGGCGCCCCACCCGCCGTACTCGGCCTGGTCGGTGCTGAGCACGCACTGCCACGTGCCCGCCGCCGGAACACCCAGGCGGTAGGCGTCCCAGGTCACGCCCGACATGTTGACCGCGACCACGACCGTACGGCCGCCGCCGCGCCGCGCGAAGGTCAGCACGTTGCTGTCGGTGTCGTCGGCCTCGATCCAGGCGAAGCCGGACGGGTCGTGGTCGTCGGCCCACAGCGCCGGGTTCTGGGTGTACGCGGCGTTGAGGTCGGCGACCAGGCGCTGCATCCCGGCGTGGCCGGGGTGGTCGAGCAGGTGCCAGTCCAGCGACCGCTCCTGGGACCACTCGCGGTCCTGGGCGATCTCGCCGCCCATGAACAGGAGCTGCTTGCCGGGGTGCGACCACTGGTAGCCCAGCAGCGTGCGCAGGTGCGCGAGACGGTCGTCGCCCTCGCCCGGCATCTTGCCGAGCAGCGAGCCCTTGCCGTGGACGACCTCGTCGTGCGAGAGCGGCAGGATGAAGTTCTCGGCGTGGTGGTACATCATCGCGAACGTCAGCCGGTGGTGGTCGTGCGACCGGAAGACCGGGTCGACCGCCACGTAGCCGAGCGTGTCGTGCATCCATCCGAGGTTCCACTTGAAGCCGAAGCCGAGCCCGTCGTGCTCCGCGCCGCGGGTGACGCCGTCGAACGCGGTCGACTCCTCGGCGATCATCGAGATGCCGGGGAAACGGCCGTAGCAGGCGCGGTTCAGCTCCTGGAAGAAGGAGACGGCCTCGAGGTCGATGTTGCCGCCGTGGATGTTCGGGACCCAGCCGCCGGGTCCGCGGGAGTAGTCGAGGTAGAGCATCGAGGCGACCGCGTCGACCCGCAGGCCGTCGATGTGGAACTCCTCGAGCCAGTAGAACGCGTTCGCGAGCAGGAACTCGCGGACCTCGCCCTTGGTGAGGTCGAAGGTGTACGTGCCCCAGTCCGGGTGCTCCCCGCGGCGCGGGTCCGGGTGCTCGTACAGCGGGGTGCCGTCGAAGCGTGCCAGCGCCCACTCGTCGCGCGGGAAGTGCGCCGGCACCCAGTCGAGGATCACGCCGATGCCCTCGGCGTGGAACGCGTCGACGAGCGCACGGAAGTCGTCCGGGGAGCCGTACCGTGACGTCGGCGCGTAGTAGCCGGTCACCTGGTAGCCCCACGAGCCGCCGAACGGGTGCTCCATCACCGGCATCAGCTCGACGTGCGTGAAGCCCTGCCGGGCCACGTAGTCGACCAGCTCGGTCGCCAGGTCGCGGTAGCTTCGGCCCTCGAGCCACGAGCCGAGGTGCACCTCGTACGTGCTCATCGGCTCGGCCCACGGCTGCGCCTGAGCGCGTCGTCGCATCCACGCCTGGTCGGTCCAGTCGTACGCGGAGGTGAACACCCGCGACGCCGTCGACGGGGGCACCTCGGCCCACGCGGCGAACGGGTCGGCCTTCTCGCGCCACACACCGTCCGCACCCTCGACCGCGTACTTGTAGAGCGCGCCGTCACCGATGCCCGGCACGTGCAGCCGCCAGACGCCGTCGTCGCCGCGTGCGGCGTCCACGCCGTCGCCCGACCACCCGGAGTGGTCGCCGACCACCTGGACGCGGCGGGCGTTGGGGGCCCACACCGCGAAGTCGACACCGTCCGGGCTCGCATGAGCACCGAGGTCGCGCCAGAGGTCTCGCGTCATGCTGCCGAGTCTTTCACGGATCACGGCTGCGCCCACACCGCCGAGATCCCGGTCCCGTCAACATCCCGGCGAGCAGCCCGACGCGCCGCTAGGGTGACCGGTACGCGACCCTCGGAGGCCCCGGATGACCGACGGAACGGCCGTGATCACGGCAGCCGCGCGTGCCGTGGATGCACGCAAGACCTACGGGACCGGAGAGGCCGCGGTGCATGCGCTCGCCGGCGTCACGGTCGACTTCCCCCAGCACGCGTACACCGCGATCATGGGCCCGTCCGGCTCCGGCAAGAGCACACTGATGCAGTGCGTCGCCGGCCTGGACCGGCTCACCTCCGGGTCGGCGTACATCGGGGAGACGGACATCTCGACGCTGTCGAAGACGGAGCTGACGCTGCTGCGGCGCGACCGGCTCGGCTTCATCTTCCAGCAGTACAACCTGATCCCGTCGCTGACCGCCCGTGAGAACATCCTGCTCCCGCTGACCCTGGCCGGCGAGAAGCCCGACGAGGCCTGGCTCGACGAGGTCGTCGGCACGGTCGGGATGGCCGACCGGCTGGGCAACCTCCCCAGCCAGCTGTCGGGCGGCCAGCAGCAGCGGGTCGCGGTCGCGCGGGCGCTCGTGCCGCGCCCGGACATCGTCTTCGCCGACGAGCCGACCGGCGCGCTCGACTCCCGCACGGGCATCGAGATCCTCACGTTCATGCGGCGGGCCGTCGACGAGACGGGCCAGACGATCGTGATGGTGACCCACGACCCGCACGCCGCGTCGTACGCCGACCAGGTGCTGTTCCTCGCCGACGGGCAGATCGTCGACCGGATGGCGAATCCGACTGCCGACCGCGTGCTGGACCGGATGAAGCGCTTCGAGGGCTGATCGGCGTGCTCCGGCTCATCCTCAGCAGCGTCCGGCACAACCGTGGGCGCTACCTCGCGACGCTGGTCGCGATCATCACCGGCGTGATGTTCTACGCCGCGACCGGCTTCCTGTCCGAGGGCATCATCGACTCGCTCGAGGGTGACGTGGACCGGGAGTTCGGGGCCGTCGACGTCGCCGTCGTGGCCGACCCGGACGCCGCGGCCGAGGCCGCCGAGCCGCTGGTGATCCCGGGCCGTCGCGCGGACCGGATCCTCGGGCTCGACGGAGTGGAGGCGGGCGCGGGGACCCTGACCGGCCCGAGCGGCTTCGTGGTCGGCGGCGACCCGGTCGCGACCGACGCGACGGCGCGGCTGTGGGTCACCGACGACGAGCTCAACCCGCTCGACGTCGAGGAGGGTGAGGCGCCGAGCGCGGCCGGCGAGATCGCCGTCGACCGGGGGCTCGCCGAGGACCAGGGCTTCGCCGTCGGCGACGACGTCACCCTGCTGACCGTCGCGGGCCCGCAAGACGTGACGATCGTCGGCACGACCCGGTTCGCCGACAGCGACGCACTGGACTCGGCCGGCACGGTCTCGGTCCCCGAGGCGTCGGCGTTCGACTGGCTGCGCGACGGCCACCGCGAGTACGACAACCTCTATCTGCGTGCCTCCGGCTCGCCCGACGCGCTGCTCGACGAGGTCGAGGCCGTGACGCCGCCCGCGTTCGAGGCCGTGGACGGTGAGGACTTCCGCGAGCAGCAGAAGGAGTCGTCGGGCTCGTTCGGCCGGGTCATCAAGCAGGGACTCCAAGCCTTCGCGATCCTGGCGCTGCTGGTCGGCGGCTTCGTCATCTACAACACCTTCAGCGTGATCGTGGCGCAGCGGCAGCGCGAGCTGGCGGTGCTGTCGGCCCTCGGTGCGACCGGGAAGCAGCTCAAGCGGTCGCTGCGCTACGAGGGCCTCGTGATCGGCCTCGCGGGGTCCGCGATCGGCGTCGTGGTCGGGTACGTCCTGGTCGTGGTCATGGCGCTCCTGCTCCAGCTCTTCGGTGTCGATCTCCCCGGCGGTGGCGCCAAGATCACGTCGGGCACGATCCTCGGCGGGCTCGTGCTCGGCACGGTGATCACCGTCGTCTCCGTGATGGTGCCGGCACGGCGCGCGGGGCGGACGGAACCGATCGCGGCGATGCAGGACGCAGCCGTCGAGACCGGCACGCTGTCGCGGGGGCGGGCGATCGCGTCCGCCGTCCTGGCCGGGCTGGGACTGCTCGCGATGTTCTTCGGCCCGAACGCCCCCGTGATCGGCCTGGGAGCGGTGCTGTTCGTCGCCGCGCTCCTGGTCGGTGCGCCGTTCGTCGCCGTCGCCGTCGCGCGCCTCAGCCGCCCGATCATGCACCGCTTCGGGCTGGAGGGGCGCCTCGCCGTCGACAACTCCGTACGCAACCCCAAGCGCACCGCGACCACCGCGAACGCTCTCGTGATCGGCGTCCTGCTGGTCACGTTCGTGTCGGTCGCTGGGAGCAGCATCCGCGACTTCGCCGTCGAGACGATCGACGAGCTCCAGAGCGCCGACTACGTGGTGTCCTCCGAGGGCGGGACGGTCGATCCCGACCTGGTCAGCGCGATCGAGTCGATCGACGAGGTCGAGGCCGTCACCCCGTACCGCCGGGAGACCGTCACCGTCGACGGCGATCCGGCCCTCATCTCCAGCGGCGACCTGGCCGCGCTCGGAGAGGAGACGGACCTGACCGTCCTCGACGGCAGCCTCGACGACCTGAGCGGCGGCGCGATCGCCGTCCTCGAGGGCACCGGCACGGTGGGCGACACCGTGGCGGTCGAGGATCTCGACGGCCAGACGGTCGACCTCGACGTCGTCGCCGTGCTCGCGGTGTCGCTGGACGCGGCCCAGCTCGGCGACCTCGTCGACGAGGAGACCTTCGAGGAGCTGGTCGGCGACGTCGCTCCCACCGCCGCGATCGTCGACGTCGCGGTCGGGAAGCAGTCCGAGACCGAGGAGGAGATCCAGGACATCGCCGACCTCCGGCCGGACATCACGATCATGGCGGGCAACGCCCTGGGCAACCTCATCGGCGGGATCTTCGACTTCGCGATCAACGCCGTGACCGGCCTGCTGCTGATGAGCGTGGTGATCGCGCTGATCGGGATCATCAACACGATGTCGCTGTCGATCCTGGAGCGCCGCCGCGAGCTCGGCCTCCTGCGGATCGTCGGGATGACCGACCGCCGGGTCCGGCGGATGGTCCGGCTCGAGTCGGTGCTCATCGCGCTGATGGGGACGCTGACGGGCATGGTCGCGGGGATCGTGCTGAGCCTCGCCGTGACCACGGGCATGGCCCGGCTCGCCGGCGTGTCCGTCGGGTTCACGGTGCCGTGGCTCACGCTGGTCGCCGTTCTCGTCGCCGGGTCCGTGCTCGGATTCCTCGCCGCGCTCGTGCCTGCCCGGCGATCGACCAAGCTGTCGGCGCTGGACGCGGTGCAGGCGACCTGACGGCCGCACACGCCCACGTCCGCCTGCGCCGCCGAGACGGTCCTCGCTCAGTCGGTACGTCGCCGACGGCGGAACCACCGGAATCGACCCTGCTTCGGCGGGCCGGGCCGACCCGGTCGCGGAGCCCCCGGCTGCGGCGGCGTCCCGGGCGAGGGCAGCGGCGCCCACGGCTGGGGCGAGCCGGGCTGCGGCGCGTCCGGCCGGTCGCGCCGGCTCGGTCGGCCGGGGTCGGGGAGGCGCGGCTGCGGATCGTCGTTGCCCATCACAGTCTCCCGAGGTCGAACACGAGGGCCGTCACCTCGACGAGGAGCGCGACCGCACCGAGAGCGGTCACCTTGTGGAGACGGTCGAGCGTCCGCTCGTTGGTGTCGAAGTGGCCGCTCATGTGCAGCGCGAGGTCGCGCTCCATGTCGTCGGTCGAGTTCGTCTCGTCGTCGGCCCACCCGACGATCGTCGTGGGCCGCTGGACCACGGTCATCTCCCGCGGCCACAACGTCATGACGGTGAACGCCGCGACGAGCAGGAAGGCCAGCACCGCGACCCAGGTGGCGACGCCGAGCGGCCGATCGCCCCGCAGGCCACCGAGGAACGCCGCGGCGACGCCGGCGACCCCGAGGAAGGCGGTCGCACGGTCCCGGGTCCCCTTGAGGTCGTCGATCTGGGAGTCGAGCCCACGTCGGCCCTCGTCGAGGGCGATGCTGTAGCGAGAACCCGACACCTGAGCCAGTCTGCACCGTACGAGGCTCGCCGACCCGGCGAATGCACCCGGGGCCCGGAGCCGTCAGCGCTCGAGCAGGCGGTCGAGCGCGGTCGCCGGGACCGCGACCCAGTCCGGCCGGTGGTCGATCTCGTACACGTACTCGTACAGCGCCTTGTCGATCTCGTACGCCCGCATCAGCGTGTCCGTCAGCTCGGCCGACGACGCGGGCTCGGCCGCGTCGGCGGCGCGACCCGAGGCGTACCCGCGCAGGAACGCCCCGCGGTTGCGGCGCGCCCA